>NZ_JPUW01000038.1:0-25751 GCF_000743635.1 Lysinibacillus sp. BF-4
ATATTTACTCCAGTTCAGTCATGTATTTGAACTTGTTGTTTGTATTGTTGAAGAAAACCCGTAGCTTCCATGTTAATTTCAAACCTTACGCCAACTGTAAGAGTAATTTTACTAATTTTTGTAGTAAGGTATTGCTAAGCAAACAAAACAGGAGGTTGTACATGTGAATGTTTCAAATAAATTACTCGAAGTGAAGGACGTACGTAAAGTGTTTGGTGAAGGTCAAAATGAAACAGTGGCTCTAAAAGGCGTAACTTTTGATGTTTTACCAGGAGAGTTTCTTGGCATTATGGGGGCGAGTGGCTCAGGAAAAACTACTTTATTAAATGTCATCGCGACGATGTTAAAGCCAACAACTGGTGAAATTTTATTAGCTGGTGAGAATATTTCGTCCTTTAAGGGATCTCAATTAGCCGAATATAGAGGAGACCAAATTGGCTATTTATTTCAGCAATTTGAACTGATTGATAATTTAACGGCAAAAGAAAATATTATGCTACCGTTAGCGATTCACGGAGTACATTTACAAACACAAGAGCAAGAGCTACGACAGCTAGCCGAAATTTTTGATATTGAACCGTTATTAACGAAATTCCCTTCACAGATATCTGGCGGTCAAAAACAACGCGTTGCTGCAGCGAGGGCGCTCATTTCAAATCCAAGTATCGTACTAGCAGATGAACCAACGGGTGCATTGGATACAAAAAATGCAAAGATACTTATGGAGAAATTGTCGGAGCATAACGGGCAACAAAACTCAACGATTTTAATGGTAACCCATGATGCGAATGCGGCAAGCTACTGTTCACGTATTTTATTTATTCAAGATGGTGTGATTTTCCATGAACTACGCCGCAATATTCCAACTGAATCGCAAGCACAGTTTTATGAGCGCATTGTTATGGTGATGGCGCAGCTTGCGGGAGGTAGTAGCAATGTTCTTTAACTTTGTTCGCCGCAATAGTCGGAAAACGCGCAAGGAAAATGGCGTGTATTTTGCCTCGCTTGTCGTATCGATTATCGCTTTTTATGTGATTTTATCGTTAGGCGAGCAGGATGTGATGCAATATTTGCAGACGATTGAAAGTCAGGCAGTAGGGAAGTTGATGCTGCTTATTCCGGTGTTATACGGGGTGTCACTTGTATTTGTGTTTTTCCTTGTGTATTTTGCGAATCGTTATCAGCTGAAGCAGCGTAGTCATGAATTCGGCTTATACATCATGATGGGTATGAAACAAAGTAAGCTATTTTTCATGATCATGGGTGAAACGATTTGGAATAGCTTAGTGGCACTTTGTATCAGCTTACCGCTTGCTTTGTTGCTAACAGAGCTTATTAATTTAACGACGTCTCGCTTAGTGGGGATGGGGATTGTCGGTCATGTGTTTCGTATTTCGTGGACGGGGATGTTGTTAACGGTTTGTGGCTTCTTCCTCGTGCAGCTTGTGGCGATGTTGAAGCTAAGCTATGCGATGAGTCGTAAAGAGCCGCTTGAATTATTGCATGAAAATAAAGAGCAATCACAGGCTACGATGGCGCCGAAGTGGGGCGCAGTGAGCCTTGTGTCGGGTGCAGCTTTATTGTTTGGGACGATTTTTTTAGGCACTGCCTATGCGCTAGCAGTTTTATATTTTAAAGAGTTTGATTATCGTATTTTTGCGCTGATTTTACTCGTTGGTTTGGTTGGTACATTTGTACTATTTCGCGGGTTAGGGAGCTTGATTGGCGTTTATGTGAAGAAAAAAGGGAAGTCGAGTACAGGTTTATCGATGTTTACAGCAAGACAGCTTCAGGAAAATGTGCTGCATCAGTGGAGCTCACTCGCTATTTCGTCGCTGCTTATTTTAATGGCAGTTGTATGTTTTGCGTTTGGTACATCGAGTGCTTTGACACAGGAAAAAGCAACGCGCACTGTTGATTACACGTTTAATGGGGATAAACAGGATATTGAAGCGTTGGTTAAGTCAGCTGAGATGGCGTCGTATGTTGATGCGTTTTACGCCATGGCAGTGAGCAGCTATTCGGGTGTGGGTGAGTTGGCAACAGGAAATGAGCTTCCCGTATGGTCTGAGGTGCTCGCAGAAATTGCAAAGGCTGGACCTTCTAACTCAAAGGATGTGTTGATTAATAACTTTTCACAGGCTAGTAGTGTTTATTTTATTAAGCTATCTAGCTACAATGATATGCTACAGGCAGCTGGGAAGAAGGCTATTGCGCTACGTGAGGATGAAGTAGCGATGTACGCAAGTGATGCTTCAAGCGAGCCGTATAAGCTATTGGAACAGTTATTACACAATAAGATACCTGTAGAAATTGCAGATACAACGTATACATTAGCACCGAATTTATATGCAGATAATATTGTCGCAGACCGAGAAATTAGTTTAATGTATGCGCTGATCGTACCAGATACTTTATTTAATACGTATTTTTCAGATACTGATACGTGGTTATGGAATATGACGTTAAAAGATGATTTCATTCAGGAAAAAGGGCTTATGCAGGCAATGCTTGAAGTTAATCAAGTGCTTCAGAAAACAGGTGTATCATTTGAAAGCTACCTTACAAGTATGGGCAGACAGCTGTTTTTTACAGTCGCAGCAACGTACACAACGTTTTACTTAGGGGTGATGTTTTTACTTATCGCCAATACAGTACTCGGCTTGAACTTTTTAATGCAGCAACGAAGCACGCGTAGTCGTTACGAAACGCTAATGATGCTCGGTGCGAGTGTATCGTCGATTTGTCAGTCTGCACGTAAGCAAATTTGGCTGTACTTCATTTTAGCGATTTCGGTTGCGCTTGTTAGTGGCGTGTTTGGGATTTGGACGTTAGTGTCGGCACTACCAGCAACTGAATTTAATGTACGTAATATCGTCGTGATGGGATTTGTTGTGCTACTATTTATACTAATTGAAGTGTTATACATTCGTATGATTCAGCGAAAAAGTGACACTGAAATTCAAAAGCTAAACGATATAGACTAGAGGTGTTTGGATGACGAACATTGTCATTGTAGAGGATGATCCATTTCTACGCGAAGAATTACAGCATATTTTACAAAAGGAGGGATACTCAGTTGTGAGTATCTCTGCTTTTGATTCACCGATAGAGGGGATTATACAAGCGAACCCCTCCCTTGTGCTACTCGATTTAAATTTACCGAATATGTCCGGCTTTCAAATTTGTCGGACGTTAAAGGCGAAAGGGATTGGACCAATTTTGGTGTTAACGGCACGTAATGAGCTACTAGATGAATTGCATGCATTAGAGCTCGGGGCGGATGATTTTTTAAATAAACCGTGTCATCCGAAGCGACTCATAGCCCGAATTGAAAAGCTCCAGCAGCTTTATGCTACGATACCAGCACTATTGAAATGGGGTGAGCTTACATTCGATGAAAGAGCCAATATTTTATACGCTGCTCAGCAGTCTGTTGCACTCTCAGAAAATGAAGCGATTATGATGAAATTATTCATAAAGAATGCACCGAGTATTGTCACAAAGGAGCAGCTTTTTACAGCGCTGTGGGGAAACAGTGAATTTGTAGACGAAAACATTTTACAAGTGAATATGACGAGGCTCCGAAAAACGTTAGAAAAAGTAGGCGCATCGCACTTCATACAAACAGTCAGAGGGGTTGGATATCAATTAGTAGGGGGAGAAATTTTATGAAAAAAGTAAGTTGGCCACATCTCCCACAGCACGCCTATCACTGGATGATACTGCTTTGTGTGAACAGTGCTTTCTTTACATTTCTAGCGTGGGTTGCTTATCCAGAGGAATTTAAAGCATTAGTACTAGCGATGTTCCTAATTACACTCATTACAATCGTGATTGGGGTAGCTGTTACATGGAAAAACCAGCGAAATAAACAGCATATTTTTTATCGATTTTTAAAGGAACCATCTGCTGAGAGGGAAGACCAATTATCACAAGCATTAGGAAATACATATATAGAAGTAGTACACGCAATAGCAAATGAATTACGTCACTTAAAAGATGAGGCACAAGAGGCAAAGCATCAATCGTTAGCGTACAAGACGTTTATTGAAAGCTGGGTGCATGAAATTAAAACACCACTTTCATTGCTTCATTTAGTGTTACAAAATCGAAAGGACGAAATGTCTTCATTAGTTTATCAAAGGCTCGATCATGCAAATATTACGATTCATGATTATGTAGAGCGCATCTTATTTTTTGCCAAGCTCCAAGCAGTGCATGTAGATTATAGCTTAAAAAAGGTCGTAGTTTCTGAGTGCATTGAAGATGTATTACTAGAGCTTCAATCGTTCTTAGAAGAGCAGCATGTGGTTGTTCATACGGAAATCAAGGACATTCCTGTTGTATCTGATGAAAGAGCGCTTCATTTTATGTTAATCCAGTTACTTGTAAATGCCGTTAAATATCGAAATGTAGATAGTGAGAGCTTCATTAGGATCGAAACAGGTTTTGAATCTGCAAAAGATAGTTATTATATAAAAGTAACTGACAATGGGCTAGGTGTCTTGCAGTCTGACTTGCCATTTATATTTGATCAAGGCTTTACTGGAGATACTCACAATCAAAAGCAGTCTACAGGAATGGGCTTGTTTTTAGTGAAAGAATTATGTGATGATTTGCAAATTGAAATAAATGTTGAGTCAGAATTTATGCGTGGCTTTATAATTAAGTTGTTGTTTCCAAAGGTTTAAATGGTTTCTTTGAAATAGAATAAATATAAAAAGAATGCCTCAAAATCAAATTTTGGAGGCATTTTTGATATAAGGATTAAATTATTTCTCCTTCAATTGATTCAGCAACATTTCAGCACCCTTTGGCGAGAGGGTGATGTGATTAAATAATGTGAAGTTATCGGGCGTAATTTCTCCTGTTACGATACAAGCAGCATTCGAAACGAACTTTCGTAGAATGATTTCCTCACCGTCTACGAAAATTTCAACAGGGTCTTTTTCGTTGATTTCAAGCGTTCTGCGTAGCTCCATTGGGATAACAATACGTCCTAATTCATCGACTTTACGTACGATACCCGTTGATTTCATAGTTGTACCCTCCTAAACTTACTTCTTCTCGTTTGATTTCAAAAGCTCTTCTAAACGATTTTCATATGACGCACGAATACGATCGTTTTCAGCTTGAAGCTCTGTGATACGGGTGTTAGTTGTATCAAGCTGAGCCTGTAATTTCTCCTGGTATTCACGTTCAGCTTTCACTATAGCACGCTCTAAGGCAAGGTGTGTTCGTCAAATCATAAAAAAACGCCCAACTCTCTTTGCATTCAAAAGTATTAAATTATGAGAAAATAGCCTAATAAAGTAATACTTGAAGATTTAATAGTAAGAAAGGGAATGTTATTAACTAAATTAATTTTATAGTATGGTAATAAGACTGAATGTTGAAGAGGTGGTAAAATGTATAAAATTTTAGTAATTGAAGATGATGAAACAATTTTGAATGAGTTACAGTTTCTATTACGTCTACATGGTTATGAGCCGGTGAGTCATTTACCCTGTGACTTAGCGCTTCTTGATGTAAATTTACTCATTGTGATTTTTAAATAAAAATTGTAAGCGCTTAAACAGTAAGCCCGACGGAATATGCGGGAAGACTTTGTCGCGGAATGTTGTGGCAAAGGGGCTTGACCACTGGGCGGCCCAGCCGATTTGGCGCGATAGGCGCACGACTTTTTTGGTGTGTGCGACGCGTTCCTTTTCGTAACGGTGTAGTGCTTCTTTGCGATTGTACTGCGCTATATTTTTAGCGAGGGTAATCGCATCCTCAATTGCCTGACCTGCGCCTTGTCCCATATTCGGGGTTGTGGCGTGTGCGGCATCGCCAAGTAGGACGGTGCGCCCAAAGACGAAGCGGTTAATCGGTTTAATGTCGTAAATGTCATGGTGCAAGGTTTGCGCCTGTTCGGTTTTGGCGATGAGTGCGCCAACTTCTTGCGGAAAATTGCGGAACTGGTAAGCGAGCTGCTCATTAGTTAGCTCAGCGTAAAAAGCATTGTCTGGCTTAGTGTTAACACACGCAAACCAATACACTTGCCCGTCTTGCATAGGCGCATAGCCAAAGCGACCTTTGCGCGCCCAAAGCTCACACGATACGCCCGCTTCGACTAACCCATCATTGGTTGTTAGCCCACGCCAACACGTATAGCCCGCAAAGCGTGGGTCAGCCGCAGGGTAAAATTGCTTACGCAAGCTCGAATGAATGCCGTCTGCCGCAATCACTAAATCCCCTTTAACGCTCGTCCCATCATTAAACACCGCCACCACACCATCATGGTGCTCCGACACGTGCAAACAGCGCTTGCCAAGCCGCACCGTATGACGGGGTAGCGCATCAAATAATGTTTGGTGCAGTGCCGCCCGGTGAATGGTAATATTTTCGTGCCCGTATTGTGCTTTAAATTTAGCGAAATCAATCGTATTTAAAATTTTACCTGTGGCATCTTTAAAAATTTGCGTATGAATGGGCGTACCCTGCGCAAAAATATCATCACCAATGCCAATATCTTTTAAATCTTGCATCGCGTTCGCACCAAGTCCGATGCCCGCGCCTAGCGGCTTAAACTCACTCGCCGCTTCGTATACTAAAACCTCTGCATGTTGCTTATGTAAGGCAACCGCGGCAGTTAATCCGCCGATGCCACCACCAATTATAATGACTCTCATAAAAAACACCTCTATACTAAGTATAGCAAACAAAATTTGCGGATACCAAAGAGGAGGGGCTTTTATGTTAAACGAAGAACGAGATGCGGTGTATAAAGCGATTTATAATCGTCGGGATGTGCGTACTTTTTTACCAACACCTATTGAGGAAGAAAAAATCGCGCGTATTTTACATGCGGGGCATCATGCGCCGTCCGTTGGCTTTATGCAACCATGGAATTTTACACTTGTAACGGACGAGGGGCTAAAGGACAAACTGGCATGGGCAGCGGAAAAGGAAAAGCGGGCGTTAGCCATTCACTATGAGGAGGATGCGGAAAAAGAAATGCGCTTTTTGGATTTAAAGCTACAAGGCTTAAAGGAAGCACCGCTGACGATTTGTGTGACGTGCGACCCAACGCGCGGTGGCTCGCATGTGCTAGGGCGTAACTCCATCCCCGAAACCGACGCGCTCTCTACCGCTTGTGCTATCCAAAATATGTGGTTAGCCGCTTATGCAGAAGGGCTTGCGATGGGCTGGGTAAGTTTTTATAAAAAAAATGATGTGCGTGATATTTTAGGCATCCCGCCACATGTTGATCCGATTGCGCTACTATCGGTCGGCTACACCGAAAACTACCCACAGCGCCCAATTTTAGAAATGGAAAACTGGGCAACTCGTCGTGACCTTGAAGGTTTAATCTTCACCAATACATGGGGAACAAAGTAAGAGGAGGGGATAGTAATGAAACCAACGATTTATATTGAGCGCGCGCTTTATGACGAGCCAATGGCGCTTGTGCAACAGCACTTTACTGTAGTCGATAGCTTACAGGAAGCAGAGGGCTATATTGTGCCAATGGGCAAAATTGACGAGGCGTTGCTTGCGGCTAACCCAAAGTTAAAAGTCGTCAGCAATATTGCGGTGGGCTATGATGGCTTTGACCTTGAGGCGATGCAGAAGTACGGGGTAGTAGGTACGCATACGCCGCACGTTTTAGATGCCACAGTAGCAGATTTAACGGTGGCGCTAATTTTAGCAGTAGCGCGCAAAATTCCGCAAATGGATGAGTGGCTACGTGCTGGTCATTGGCAAGGCGGTGTAGCGGATACGTATTTTGGCATGGACATTCACCAAAAAAAGCTAGGCATTGTAGGGCTCGGTCGCATTGGCGAACAAATTGTCAAGCGCCTGCATAACGGCTTTGATATGGAGGTGTACTATTATAATCGCTCACGTCATCAGGATTTAGAGGAGACGTACGACGCAACGTATTTGTCACTTAATGAGTTATTTGCGACGTGTGATGTCGTGTTAACGATGGTCCCACTGACAGCCGAAACAACAGGCATGATTGGGCGCGAACAGCTTGATTTATTACAGGCGCATGCCATTTTTGTAAATACGGCGCGTGGGCTTGTGGTAGACGAAGCGGCATTAGTCCAAGCTTTACAAAATAAGCAGTTTTTCGGCGCAGGGCTAGATGTTTTTGCGCAAGAGCCGATTGGTGCAGACCACCCGCTTTGTCAGCTTGATAATGTGGTGCTCACGCCACATATTGGCTCCGCTACAGTCGCTACACGTACCGCGATGCAACTGCAAGCCGTACGCAACACGATTGCCGTACTGAAGCAACAAGGTGAGGCGTATATCGTAAAATAAAACAAGGACTGCGTGCTAAGTTGGTCACTTAGTAAGCAGTCCTTTTTGGTGGAGAAAAGCAGTATTCGTTTTGTGTCTGAACGCAAAGAACGCGTTCAACCCAAGTGGCTAGCCAACCCGACTAACTTCTTCCG
The DNA here is from genome assembly GCF_000743635.1 of Lysinibacillus sp. BF-4. Classification (NCBI taxonomy): domain Bacteria; kingdom Bacillati; phylum Bacillota; class Bacilli; order Caryophanales; family Bacillaceae; genus Lysinibacillus; species Lysinibacillus sp. BF-4. Next base: position 8,454 of record NZ_JPUW01000038.1, read on the forward strand.
CTGTTTCAATCAGCCATCAGAAAGCACAAAACGCTTTCGATGTCTGCTTTCCAACTGCGTTGAAGTTGAACAGTCGTTTTGACATTTAATACCCTCCAGCGCTAGCGCAACTGAGCGCTTTGCTCAACTTTTTGTTAGTAATCTAGTTTCGAGACGCATCTGCTCGCGTCGCTTCGTCTTTTCGAGCGGAAACAAAAATCGTTTCCTCCTCAAACTATCCAGTCAAACTGCCTAGCTTCTGTCATGGTTTCAATCAGCCATCAGAAAGCAAAAAACGCTTTTGATGTCTGCTTTCCAACCCTGCCGAAGCTGAATAGGCATTTTGACATTTACAGACTCCAGCGCGTGTCGCAGATAAACGCGTCTCTCAACTTTTTGTTTTAATCCAGTTTCGAAAGGCAGCTTCTTGTGTCATTTCGCTTTTGTGTCTGAACGCAAAAAGCGCGTTCAACCCAAAAGCTCCAATGCCCTGCGAAGCTTAACGCCTTTCTCAACTTTTTGTTAGTGTTTTGCCGCTCCAGCCAAAGGCGATGGTTAGGATAGGGCCAAGTAGGCAGAAGAAGGCGAACGGGAAGTAATCGACCGTAGCGACGCCAAGCATGTCGGTAATGAAAATACCACATACGCTCCACGGCACAAGTGGGTTAACGACGGTACCGGCATCTTCCATAGCACGGGCAAGGTTTTTTGGCGCAAGCCCGACTTTTTTGTATTGATCACGGAACGTTTCGCCCGTTAATAAAATCGCAAGGTACTGCTCACCAACAAGTGTGTTAATACCAATGCCTGTAATCGCTGTGCCTGTAATAACAGCGCGTGCTGTTTTAAGGCTGCTTTCGATTTTAGCAAAAATACTTTGGACAATGCCAAGTGTAAATAATAAACCGCCCATGCTTAACGCAAGTAGCACAAGGGTAATGGTGAAGAACATCCCCGCAATACCCCCGCGTTTTAACAGCGCATTTACTTCTTCATTTGGCGTATCAGGTACATAACCACCAAACAACACATCTAAAATCGCTGTCATTGACATAGGGTCGTGTAAAAATGATAATAAAATGCCAAATACAGAGCCAATTGCCAGTGTTAACAAGGCAGGCACTTTTTTAATTGATAAAATAACAAGTAACACTAAAGGTAAAAACGCATACCAATGTACTAAGTTTGTATCAAGTAATGCCGTTTGAAAGGCGCTAATGTCCATTACGGTACTATCCACCTTTTTGGGTGACAGCGCTGCGTAGGCGATAAATGAAATGATAAAGGCAGGGATAGTTGTCCATGCCATATTTTTAATATGTTCGAATAAATCTACCCCAACAATGCTTGAGGCAAGGTTAGTGGTATCAGATAATGGTGACATCTTATCACCAAAAAATGCGCCAGAGACAATGGCTCCGGCTGTTAACGCCAGCGATAAATCCATAGCGCTCGCCATACCAATAAAAGCAACACCTACTGTCGCAACCGTTGTGAGTGAGCTACCAATCGTTAAGCCAATGATGCAGGTAATCACAAAAACAATCGCAAAGAAAAAGCTCGGTGTGACAAACGAAAAACCGTAATAAATTAATGTTGGGATTGTACCGCCAATAATCCAGCTACTGACTAATACCCCAATAAAGAAAAATATAAAAATCGCGCCCAGCCCAGATTGTGCGCCGAGCACCATGCCCTGCTGTAAATCTTGGAATGCCACTCTTTTAACTAGACCGTACACGAGTAATAGCGTGATAATAATAAGGATTGGCATATGTGGTGGTGCACCAAATGCGATGATGCTGGCACTCATAACGCCAATGATTAAAATAACAATGGCCAGCGCCTCTAAAAACGCGGGCTTTGATTTTGCTTCTGTCCGAAACATAATGCGCCTCCTCTAAGGTGTCAACTTTGTTACTTTAACGCGTTGCAGTAACGAAGTTGATTATAGCACACGGCAAATAGTAAAGAAATGATAAAATTACGTAAAACAGAAAAACGCACTGATAAAGTATAAATTAGGAGGGCGACACGCATGACGCAAAATATTTTACTCGTAGAAGACGACATTGAAATCGCACGTATTATTAAAGATACACTCACAAAAGAAGGCTATTTTGTTACGTGGTCAACTACAGGGCTTGAAGGCTGGGAGGATTTTAAATCAAGGCATTATGACCTCGCGCTAATTGATTTAATGTTGCCTGAGATGGATGGTTTTACTTTGTGTAAAAATATTCGTTTTAAAAGTGATATGCCGATTATTATTATTTCGGCACGCAAAGAAGACGTGGACAAAGTAGAAGGGTTTACGCAAGGCGCAGACGATTACCTCGCCAAACCATTTAGCTTAGTGGAGTTAAAAGCCCGCGTGGCCTCACAACTTCGACGCTGGCAACGCTATAAAGGCGAGGCACTGGCACAAAATGAAGTGAGCTATGAGTACGGCCTAACGATTAACTATGACAACCAACGTGCCACACTTAATGGTAGCGCTCTGGCGTTAACACGTACCGAATGGGATTTACTAACGCTACTGTCAGGTCATGCAGAGCGTGCGTTTTCGAAGGAAGAGCTATACGAGCATGTGTGGCAACAAGCCGCTACGCAAAATGATTTACATACAGTGACGGTACACATTAAAGGGCTGCGCGAAAAACTCGCAGATCCTGTTAAAACACCGCGCTTTATTCAAACGGTATGGGGCAAGGGCTACCGCTTTATTGGAGAGGCACTATGAAGCTCAAAAAGTGGTTGTTAGCAACGTATTTAATTGTGATGCTTGTGCCATTAATTGCAGGCTATATTTTATTTGCGTGGATTAGTGACTACAGCAAAGAGCGCGCAGTTGCCGACAGGCTCGAAACAATGCTAGAGCTACAAAATGTCCAGCGCATTACCGAGAACCCAGCGCTTTACGGGGCTCATGCCAATTACCGTGCAGTTAAGGCACTTGGCAGTGATACGCAAGCCGTAACGCTATACAATACGAGTGGCAACGTATTATTTCGTACTAATGAGTTTTTGCCAACAACATCGCGCAGTGAGCGCTTTAATCATTTAAACGAGTTACAGCGCGATTTTCGCACGTATACGTACCGCGCGCCTGTACTCGCAGATAATAATGTTGTTGGTTTTTATGAAGTTGTGTTTTCACGCAAACAGTGGCGTGACGGGGTAGCCAATCGTACTACAACGATTATTGTGATTTTTAGTGTGCTGTTACTCGCACTTTATGCGCTGGTCATGTTGATTATGAATCGTAAATTTACCAAGCGTCTTACTTTACTTGGGCAACAAATGACCGATTTTGCGCAAGACAAGCCCTTTACTAAAGTGCCACAAGCCCACGACGAGATTGGCGAGCTAACCGAGCAATTTTATGCGATGCAGCGTGAGATTACACGCACGCGTCAAAAACTAACGGACGAACAAGCCGAAAAACAATTTATGATTGCGAGTTTGTCGCATGATTTAAAAACACCGCTCACCTCCATTCGCGCTTACGCAGAGTCCTTGCAGGGAGACCTAAGCGCAGCCGAACGCGCCGAGTATGAGCAAATTATTATAAGTAAATCGCATTATATGCAACAAATGCTAGATGATTTAACGACATACACTACCTTACAGTCCCCTAATTACGCGCTAAAAAAAGTAGCCGTAGACGGGGAAGAATATTTTGAGATGTTGCTGTCAGATTACCAAGCCCTTTGCGCCGCGCGAGGTATTCAATTAACCACGCATAATGCGGCCCATGGCACGTATTACCTTAACCCTAAACAACTCATGCGTGTCATGGATAACGCGATGATGAACGCCATCCAACACGCTGCCACAAAAGTGAGTGCCTTTACGGCCGAAGCGAACGCTATGCGCACCTTTGTTTATGACGGCATCACACCGTATATTACCGACGGTGCGTTATACATCGTCGTACAAAATGACGGCGCAGGCATTAGTGAAGAAGACGCAAAACACGTCTTTGACCCGCTATACCAAGCAGATACTGCGCGTACAAAGGCAGGCAATCGCGGCAGTGGCTTAGGCTTAAGCATTACCAAACAAATTATCGAAAAACACGGCGGCACGGTGCAAATTGTATCGGCTGAAACAGTAGGTACAGCTTTAATTTGCCGCTTACCCATTCAGGAGGAAACCACATGAAATTTTTAAAAACCGCAAGTTTAGTATTAGCCGCTTCTGTCGCATTAGGCGCATGTAGCGAAGGCGACGTTAGCAACTTCTCACCAGAGCAAGTTATTGAAAACGCACTAGAGCAAACCGAAAAAGCACCAAGCTATTACGGTGAGGCAACGATGGATATGGGCGACGTTAAACTAACATTAAAAGAATGGACAGACGGCAAAAATCGTCGTGTCGAAGTAAGCAGTGACGAAGGTGAAGCATTAAGTGTCTTTAAAGATGGCGTCATGACTACGTATGATAAAACCAACAACAAAGTCATTACGATTGATACAGGCGACACAATGGGCAACTTACCATCCCCACAAGAAACAGCCGAAAACATACTACATGTCATTAAAGATACGCATGACGTAAAAATGGTAGGCGAGGAAAAAGTAGCAGGGCGTGCCACGTACCACATTCAAGCCATTGAAAAAAAGGAAACGCTTTTTGGCAACCAAGACTTTTGGGTGGATAAGGAAACATGGGTGATTTTAAAAGCGGAGTCACAAATGGGCGACGCTGTATCAAAAACCGTGTATACCAAATTTGATACAAAGCCGAAATTAGCAGCAGATACGTTTGAGTTAGCCATTCCAAAAGATGCAACAGTAGAAGTGATTGATGCCGACGCAAATGAAGTAGACCTAACAGAAGCCGAAGCAAAAGCACTTTACCCTGAGCTACGCATGGCAAAAGGTGCTGAAGTAACAAGCATTTCAAAAATGGATGGTTTAAAAGGCGAGCCAGAAATTACATTTGAGTATCAACAAGACGGGCACGACTTTGTATCCGTTAGTTTATTTTAAGGATACGCTAACAGAAGAAGAAACAAAGCTTGAGAAAGGCGAGGAACAAGTTGAAGTGCTCGGCGAACAAGCAACGTATGAAAAGATGGGTGACTTCCAACTATTAAACTTCGCTAAAGACGGCTTGCGTTACAGCATTATGCCAACGGGCGATGGCATTACTAAAGAACAACTCATTGACTTTGCTAACAAACTAGATAAATAAGGTAAGCTTGATAAACTCACTACGTAAATGTAGTGGGTTTTTTAAAAATTAATGTGACGGATGGTAAAGTAGCAACGTCTATAAGGTAAGAAAGAGAGGCGATAGCGTGCACATTGAGGATGTAATGCAAACGTACGGCGATTATTTAACGCGCGTGGCGTACTTATATATGAAAGACGAAATGCTTGCTGAGGATGTAGTGCAAGATGTGTTCATTAAATTTTATCAAAGCGCACAGTTTGAAGGGCGCGCGTCGCTAAAAACATACTTGGTGCGTATGACCATTAATCGGTGCTATGACGAGTTGCGTAAACAACAGCGCAAAAAAGAAAGTTTTTTCGCTAAAATTTTTAGGCGCACGGATCAAACGCCAGAGAGTATGGCGGTTGCTAAAACCGAGATGGGCGAAGTGACGACAGCTTTGCTCAACCTACCGCTCGCACAGCGCGAGGCGATTATTTTTTATTACTACGAAGAAATGACAAGCGTCGAAATTGCCGAGCTACTTGGTATTAGCGAGTCTACGGTACGTATGCGGCTGAAGCGGGCGCGTGAGGCACTGCGTACGATACTGACTGATATGGAATGGGGGGATGAGGTATGAAAGACAAGCTAACAAAAGAACTGGAGCACATCCGTTTTACACGGCAACAACACGTAATAGAAGCGACAAAACCAAAAGCGAAAAAAGCCAACTGGCAATATCGCACGGTGCTTGTCACATTTGCGCTACTCACGCTATTCTTTACTGCAACCTTTGTGGGTGACGGCAAAAGCTTACAAACGGCGATGCAACGTTCGGAAAATACCGCACTGCAACTGCTTGGCAATACGTATGTACTCATCATTCTCTATTTTGGTATCGTGCTCGCCATCCGTTATGCGCAAATTCGTTTTTATGAGCGCAAGCGAGCGACAGCGGTGGTAACTTGTCCGCACTGTGGACATGTGCTAACGAAGCGTGAGCGTATGAAATTATGGCTATACGGCACAATGCACGGCAAAAAGTGTACATCTTGTGAGGCGCGTTATTATATTACCCGCAAAAGTACGCAGCGCACAGCGGCGACGTATCCGCTGACGTATTTAGCCATCTTTGTGCCAGCGAATATTTTCCCAAATTTAGCTGTTGGTTTGTTTGTTGGGTTTGTTGGTGCGCTACTGCTTGTGTCAACGGCTTATCAAGCAATTGAGTTACAAGAAAACGATCCCAATCAAGAACCAATTAAACCATTATGGTAGGAGGAAGTAGTATGAATGCATGGGGCATTGCCGCTTTAGTAATTGGCGTCGTTGTGGTGTTGCCACTCTTTTGGGTGGCAGCGTTTAGTTTTGTAAAGAGTGGTGAGCGTAACGTACAGTTTGTGTTATTTTTATTTACGATTGCGCTTAGCACCAACATATTCCCCGCAACAACGGTTACGTTAACGCTACTAGCGGCAGTCGTGCTCGGCTTTATCTTATATATGCTCGTTTGCGTAAGACGTGATAAGCTGGGCGAAAATTCTAAAAACTAATTGACAAGTATTCTCTCTTAGGATAGATTTGAGTAAACCTATAAAAATCAAAAGGTTACTAAAGGAGAGAGTAGTATGCAACATTCAAAAACAACTGGCTATGCACTAGCAGCACTTGGTGCGGCAATTATTGCCGTGTTAGCGCAAGTGTCGATTCCATTGCCGTTTTCACCAGTTCCGATAACAGGACAAACATTTGCGATTGGGCTTGTCGTTACCATTTTAGGGATGCGTTTAGGCTCGCTATCCGTACTCGTTTATATTTTACTTGGTGCAGTAGGTGCGCCAGTATTTAGTGGCATGTCAGGCGGCTTTGGGGTACTTGTTGGCCCAACAGGCGGCTATATTGTCGGCTTCTTACCAACTGCTATTATTATGGGCTATTACATGAACAAGTTAGGTTATACGTACACACACGCTATTATTGCGAATATTATTGGTATGGTCATTACACTGGCATTTGGTACAGTATGGCTAAAAATCGCGGCAGGCTTAAGCTGGCAAGCAGCGATGGCGGGCGGCGTTTACCCATTCATCCCATTAGGTATTGTAAAAGCAGTAGGTGCGGCTTGGATTGGTGTTATGGTACGTAGCCGTTTAAAATCAGCACGCCTTATTACTGAGGTGGCATAAATGACAACTTTGTGGTTTGGGGGCACGTTTTATACGATGCAGGCGCCTGGTCATACGACGGATGCCGTGCTAACAGACGGACATAAAATTGTTGCCCTTGGTGAAGATGCCAAGGCGCAACACGCAACTCAACACATTGACTTAGCCGGGGCGTACGTTTACCCCGGCTTTGTTGATAGTCATTTGCATACCATTGGCTACGGCGAAAAACTACTGCACCTTGATGTATCAGCATTTACTAAGCGTAGCGCACTACTCGAGGCACTCGCAGCGCATATGCAACAGGCACAGCCTGATGAGTGGGTCATTGCCATTGGTTATAACGAGGCGCAGTTTGATGATTCGGCATACCCAACGCTTGCTGAGCTTGATGCCCTCGGCGACGCACACCTAATTATTAAACGTCAATGCCACCACTTAATTATCGCCAACAGTAAGGCGCTCGCGTTTGCGGGTATTACCGAGGCGACGACTGTTGCGGGTGGTGTGGTTGAAGCGGACAAGGGCGTACTAAAAGATGCGGCGCTTTATTTAATCGTTAATCATATGCCGTATATTACCCCTGCTTACATAGAGCGGGCGTTAACATTAGCGCTAGATTCGCTCCTAGCGATGGGTGTTACAGGTGGGCATAGTGAAGATTTAAGTTATTATGGTCCGCCTAGTCAACCATTTGAGGTGTTTACGCGCTTAGCACAAGGGCGTTTTAAAGCACATTTACTGCAGCACCATGCAACGTTTGCGGTGAGTAATACCTTTCAAGCAACCCGCTACGTGGCACTTGGCGCAATGAAGATTTTTGTGGACGGTGCTTTTGGTGGGCACACAGCGGCACTTAGTGAGCCGTATGCGGATAAGGCATCAACGGGTATGTTAGTACATACGACAGCAGAGCTTATGGCACTCGTGCGCGAGGCGCGTGCGGCAGGGCGCGAGGTAGCGGTGCATGTGATTGGCGACCGAGCCATCGCAACGATTTTAGATGTTTTTGAGGCATTGCCACCACAAAAGGGGCAACATGACCGCATCATTCACTGCTCCTTAATTAACGAGGCACTTCTTGCGCGCTTAGCACGTATGCCGATTATTGTCGATATGCAGCCGCAATTTGCGCATGAATCGCGCGCGTTGTTAACCGAACGTTTAGGTGAGTCGCGCATGCCGTATGTGCACCCACTTGGTAGTTTACTACGCGCAGGTATTTGTGTAGCAGGTGGCAGTGATGCACCCATTGAGCATCCTGATCCGCTTCGTATGATCGAAGCCGCCATCACGCACCCAAATCCGAGTGAGCGCCTTACACGTTACGAAGCGGTACAATTAGTAACGACCAATGCCGCACACGCCATTCATGAGCGTGAGCGAGGCAAAATCGCACCGGGCTTTGATGCCGATTTTTCGGTCTTTACGGGCGACATTTTTAGCGCAGACCTAACGTGCATCCACGCATGCAAAACCGTTGTGGATGGGCGCATTGTATATGACAAAACAACCGCCTAAGCAATTAGCCTAGGCGGTTGTTTTTATGGATTTACTTAAATTACACTATAATTACTCATGATATCTTTCCACTGTGTAATTAACTCTTGGTCATGTTCTAAAGTACATGTAATTGTAACTTTTAACCACCAGTGTGCATGAGATTTAGGATTAATATTTGCTATTGTAAAGAGCGGTTGCAAATTACGTTGTAATAAAGAAGCGATGGCCTCTGTGTAAAAACGGGGCACATAACCGAGTTTTTTTCCTGTTGTCGTACATACATAGACGGCATTATCGTCTACTTGATTTTGGTCGTCATGCATGGCTAGTAAATTTGTTAAGGGTGATAATTTTGCCAGTTCATCAGGTGTCGTATAGTAACGCATACCATTTACAAAGAAATGCCCTGTAATTTGATTGGTAGCTTCATTATAAATGATAGGGTGCTCGAATGAATACGTATCATTTGCTAACTTACCCCGTGTTTCTGATAAAATTGCCATTTTTGAAGCGTTAGGTGGTAGCCCCAAGTCCTGTAAAATCGCAACATAATCTGCTCGTTCAGGTGAAGGGATACGACGATCAAAAGCCGCAAAAAGTGTTTCACTTTGATAGGTTCGATTTGTATTTAAAAATGCAGGGTGAATCATATAGCCGTTTGCAAGGGCATCCTGTAGTTTACCCTTACCTTCATTTGTATAAGAAAAAGTATAAAATTCACCATTATAGGTAAGTTGTCCAATATGGTAATAAAGTCGATTTATTTTATGTTGCCAAACAACGAGTAACTGCTGTATCATATGCACTCATCTCCTTCTCTCCATGCTACCATATAATCACGTCGTAAGCCTACTATCTGATGTAACCATTGCTTTTGTGCATCACTCAATAGTAAGGTTTTTTCAATGAAATCATGGTAAGCTTTCATGTCAATGTGCTGTAACTTAGTAAAGAAACGAGCTGTACTATCAGGATAGCGAGCGTTAAATGTAGTGACGACAAGTTTAGCTTTAACCGATTTTTTTTCGAATAGTCCAGCTTTTACTTTAGCTTGTCGCACATACTTATGCATTTTATGCGTGTTGGTGAGATAGTCGAGGAGTTGCTTGTCATCTAGACGAAATCCTAATGAAGCACCATTATCATAAATAGGTGAAAATATAACGTGGTGTTCCTTAAATAATAACATCCAGTTAAACGTGTGGCGATCTTGATTACCAATAAGAATATCGAATAAAATCGTTTCATTGAACTACCCCCACCTACGCAAAAGCGTTGAGGTGGGGGATTCCTACGAACACGGAAGTATCCTTCCATTATTGAGTAGGCGATCCCCGCAGTCCCTGCGGTTTTATTATAGGCTTGCCAATGCAAGCTGTTTTATATTTTTAGATGCATTCACATCCGCATGGTCTGTATGCCCACAAGCCGTACAAGTGAACCATTGCCCCTTACGACTTGCTTTATCAACCGCAAGGCAGTTGGCGCATGTTTGCGATGTGTATGCTGGTTCAATAGCAATGAATGTCTTGCCGTACCATTCGCATTTGTAGGCTAATTGTTCACGTATCATGCGCCAACTTGCGTCGGCAATCGATTTTGCCAATGGCTTGTGGGCAAGCATTGTGGATACTGTTAAATTTTCAACTGCAATGATGTCATAGTCGCGCACAAGGGACGTCGTCAATTTGTGCAAGTAGTCACGCCGTATGTTATTTATGCGTTCGTGAATATTTGCTACTTTCACGCGTGCCTTTTGAATATTTTTCGCTGTTTTAATGTCACGACCGTCTTTTTTGGCACGTTCCATACGGCGCGACAGCACGCGTTGTGAGCGCGCAAGTTGTTGTTCATATTTACTGAATGCGTGCGGGTGCGCAATATGCACACCGTCGCTTGTTGTGACCAAATGGGCAACGCCCATGTCAAGACCAACCGCTTGCTTGGTTTTTGCAAACGGCTGAAGTTCTTCCTCGACAAGTAGGCTTACATAATAGTGCCCATTTGGTCGCATCGATACGGTTGCACGCAGTATGCGTCCTGTTGGGACGCATGATACCTTCGCGCGCACAAGCCCTAATTTTGGCAGTTTAATAGCTTTGTCAAAAAGCGCAATGTTGTGATTTGTACATTTTGTTGTGTAGCTAAACTTTTTGCGCTTTTTACTTTTAAAGACGGGCTTGTTCGCTCGCCCTGCAAAGAAGTTTTGAAACGCTTCTGCTAAATCTTCACATGCCGATTGCAGGGCGATGGCGTCCACTTCTTTCAAAAAGGAAAAGACAACTTTAAGTGGCGGTAGTGCCTTTTTACAACTTGATTCGGATAAGCCTTTTCCTGTGGACGTATAGGAGGTGTTCCATGCATCTAAAAAATGGTTATAGACAAAGCGCACCGAACCAAAGGTTTTAGCCATTTGAACGCATTGCGTTTTATTTGGATACAAGCGAAAGCGATGCGCTTTGTAGACTATTTTCGACATAGGGAACACCTCCTTTTTATGATTTATGTAACTTATATTTTACCAAAACAGATTAGAAGGGGCAATTCATCCCCTACTTATAGAAGTGGGGGTATTCTTGCCGAGACTTGATAAAATTTTCTTTAATAATTGACCATTATGGAAATTTTTCGATTATAGCCAAGCCTTCTTCTAATAATGCTTCATTTTTTTTAGTTGATTGTTGTAAAGCTAAGTAAGCGTCAGAATTTGCTAGTAAGGAACCACCTTCCTCTGCCATATCAGCATCATAGGCTTCAATAAAATTGGTTAAAAGACAGCCTCTCCGTCCATTTCTTGTTACAATATCTACCTCCATCATTGTTAAACCGAGTAGCTCTCCAATTTTTGCTGCAATATATTCGGTGATATCCTCCCATGAAATACCTTGAGTAAATTGGCGGTGGTATTTAATTAAATACTTTTTTTCTTCAGGGCTAGGTGAGCTGAGCTCTTCTTTTTCTAGTGTACTTTTTCCTCCATAACCCAAGTGCTTCCAATGGCTAATGTCTATCATCATTACACCCCTTAATATGTAGTTATTTTTTACAGTATAGCGTGTCTTGCTAAAAAAGTAACTTTAAGCTCAGCTTAAGATTAGCTTGTTATAATAGAGGAAAGAGGTGAGGATATGACAAAACTAGTACAACCAACAACAAAGCTTTCACCTAAATTTATAACGGTACAACGCACAGCAGAGCTAATAGCGCTTGGCATTACGCTAGCCATTGTAGCGGCACTTTACGCAGCGGCACGCTATTTTGATTGGTGGGAATGGGTAGGCTTTGTGCTTATCGGGTTATTTGTGCTCGACCTTGTGTACAGCATTTGGTCGATAGGCATTGCGCCCACGCTGTATCAGCGTTATTTTGCCTATAACGTAGACGAAAGCTATATTACGATTGAGCAAGGGCATTTGTTTTATTCGCAAATTGTAATCCCAATGGCGAAGGTGCAAACCGTAAAGATTGAGCAGGGACCTTTACTAAAGCGCCACGGGCTATCTACGATTGAGGTAGGTACAATGAGCACGAGCCACGAGCTACCAGGCATCCCAACCAAAGAGGCGCGCGCATTACGTGATCAAATCGCGGCGTACGCAAAAATCGAGGAGATTGACTAATGTGGCAACGTTACCCTGCACGCAAATGGCTTTATGACGTTGTGACTATTGTTAAAGATTGTTTTTTTATTGCGCTTATTTTATTTGTGGCGAGCCGCAGTGACAGCATGGTATTTACCGGTTTGCGCTGGCTCTTTACGGGGCTTATTGTGCTTGTGACGCTCGCTAAAATTACGACGTGGTTGACGTTTCGTTACCAACTAGACGGTGACCGCATCCATCTAAAACGAGGGTTATTTACAAAGCAAGAGCAAACCATCCCGCGCAGTCGCATCCAAAACATACAGCGCAGTACAAGCTTTACGCACCGCGTAACGGGGTTAACCTCTCTATTACTCGAAGTAGCAGACGGCGCTGAGGCAGAAGTAAAGTTTGACGCGCTTACACGTGAGCAAGCAGATCGCATTGAGCGCTTTGTGCAAGGGGAGCAGGCGGCAGCGCCTGTTGTGCGTGATGTGCTTTTTACCCCAACAACGAGTGAACTGATTAAAGCTTCCTTTACGTCGCTTAGTTTTTTATTAATTATCCCACTTGGTTTAAAAGTGTGGCAGTTTACGGATGATTGGCGTATCGAAATTACGTGGCTGCAACATACGTGGGTCATCGCGCTACTTGTAATAGTAGGTATTATACTTGCCGTTGGTGCGGGCATAGCTAAAATATTTTTCACCTATTGGGGTTATACCATTGATGCCGATGCCGAGCGCATTTATATTCGTCGCGGTGTGATAAACGAAACCCGCTTCACTGTCGAAAAACAGCGCATTCAGGCAATTGAGTACAAACAGTCCTTGTTAAAGCGCATGTTGGGGCTTGTGAGCATCACGCTCATTACGACAGGCGACGCCACCATTAGTGAGGGCGCGACCATTCGCGAGTTATACCCGTACTTACCAACAGCAAAAGCGCAGGCACTTGTGGGCGACTTATTGCCGCAGTATGCCTTAGCTCCACCAACGAAGCGGCTACCAAAGCATGCGCTAATTGTGCGCTTACTGCGTCCGAGTTATATGTTTGTGGCGCTACTTATTGCGTTATGGTACTGGCAACCTACATATTGGTATGCGGCATTTGGCTGGCTCGTACTACTAACAATCGTGCGCTTGCTTGATTTTTACGCGACGCGTTATGAGGTGGCGACCATGTTTCAAATGCAGACAGGTGCGCTTGAGGTGAGCCGCTTAGTGTACGCACGCGCGAAAATTATTGAGGTCGAAATCAAGCAATCGTTTTGGCAGCGACGTTTTGGTTTAGCGAGCATTCATATGACAGGGCGAGGTGCACCCGTGCGCCACGCCACCTTGAGGGATGTTACATGGGATGAAGCACAAGCCTTTGTAGCATGGTATTATGCACGTACAGAGGATGTTAGGAGGAGTTAAATGTATTTACAACATTGTCGTTTAGAAGGGGAGCGCACACAGCGCTTTCCCTTTACTATACCGAGCCTTGCGCATTTTGAGCGGCTCGAATTCCCTACAAATGTTACGTTTTTTGTGGGCGAAAATGGCTCAGGTAAATCCACGTTACTTGAGGGCATTGCGGATCGCTGTGACTTTAACACAGCAGGCGGTGGGCGCAATCATTTATACGAGGTGCATAAAGCAGAGGCGGTAATGGGCGAGCATTTGCGCCTTGCATGGGGGCAAAAGGTGAGCAACGGCTTCTTTTTACGTGCCGAAACCTTTTACCAATTTGCCGAGCAGATTGATAAGCTCGAATCACCGTACAAATATGAGCCCTACGGCGGTAAGTCTTTGCTGGAGCAATCACACGGCGAGTCTTTTCTCAATTTATTTATGTATAATTTTAGCGGCAAAGCGCTCTATTTACTTGATGAGCCAGAGGCGGCGTTGTCCCCGCAACGTCAACTGAGTTTACTACGTATTATGAAAGATTTAGAGCACGAGGCACAGTTTATCATTGCCACGCACTCGCCGATTTTACTCGGCTATCCAAATGCCACCATCTACGAATTTGATGAAACAGGTATAAACACTGTACAATATGAACAGACGATGCATTACAGCATTACCCGCCGCTTTTTAGAGGCGCGTGAAATTGTACTTGCACAACTATTTGAAGATTGAGGGGATTTTTAATGATTAGCCAGAGGAAAGGCTTAATATTAAAGGAAATACCGCAGCAAGATATGGCACAGTCCATTGATTTATTAAATTATGTGTTCCAAGCGTCGGTGTCGATGCAAAAGGACCGCTTCTTTATTAATGTTAAAAGTAAGCAATTTGACGTTGGGCATGCGCTCGGCTGGTACGACAAAGAACAACTCGTATCACAAGTGCTAAGCTTACCGTTTCAAGTTAATATCCACGGTACAGTTTACGAGATGGGTGGCATTACCGCAGTCGGCACGTACCCCGAGTACTCAGGCTATGGCTTAATGCAACAATTACTAGAAGAATGTTTACTGCGTATGCGTAATGAAGGTAAATATATTTCGTATTTATTCCCGTATTCTATTCCGTATTACCGCAAAAAAGGCTGGGAGATTATGAGCGACATTGTGGAGTTTGAAATTAAAGACTCGCAACTGCCGTATTATAAAGACGTACCTGGTAAAATGCGCCGCGTAGACTTACGCGACAGCGCCATTTATGATGTTTATGACCAGTGGGCAAAAGTGACGCATGGTGTAATGGTGCGTAACCAAATCGCATGGAACGAAAAATACTACGAAGACTTCTGGGAAGAAAAATTTGTGGATACCGATGTGCAACTGCAAGCAGCCGTTTATTATAATGATGCGGGCGAGGCACAGGGTTATTTATTTTACCGCATCATGGAAGACAACTTTTATATTGATGAGATGGTGCACCTATGCGAAAATGCCCGAAAAGGACTATGGAATTTTGTGGCGGCGCACAGCTCAATGATTTATAATGTATACGGCAAAACAACAGGCAACGAGGCCATCGCCTTTTTATTAGAGGACAGCGAAATCATTCAAAAAGTAACGCCGTACTTTATGGCGCGTGTCGTAGACGTAAAAGGCTTCTTAGAGCAGTTTCCGTTTAACCGCACCGCCTTCCATATGCAGCTAGCCATTACAGATAGCGTAGTAGAATGGAATAACGGCATGTTTGAAATCATTGCACAAGACGGCGCAGTTACTGTCAATCGCCTAAGCGACACAGTAGATGCAAGCGACGAGCACGCGGTGCACATGAACATTCAAACCTTTGCGACATTATTTTTAGGCTATAAGCGCCCTCATTATTTAGAGAAGGTTGAGCGTTTACATGGTAATGCCATGTCAATTGGTATGCTAGAGGATTTAATCCCTATGGGCATCCCAACGTTCATTGACTACTTTTAATGAAGCGGCTTTGGCAAATTTGTTTCGCAATCGGCATAATTATGATGGTAGGTCGCCTCGCTACCGCATTGTTGGATAGGATGGGAGTCGAAACAACCACGTTCTTCTTTGAGCTCCAAATCCCGTCGATGATTGTATTAATCGTGGGCATCATAGGGCTAGAGGTGACAGGTAAATCGAACAAGTGAAAGAAAGAGGGATCAGTAATGCCTTTTCCAAAGGAGCTTGCGAAGCCAGCAGTACGTGCACTACATGTGGCAGGCTTTGACACAATTGACGCACTGCATGGCCAGCGCTACGAAGACATCGCTAAGCTACATGGTGTGGGAGAAAAAGCCCTACAAACCATTACCACAGAGCTTGCACGTCGCGGGTTAGCGTTAGAGGGAATGAAAAGTAATGCCTAAAGTACTTCTTTTCTTTTTAGCAATGGCATTGTATTATATTATCGGGATTACATTAATTACGAAAATTGTCGTCGTGCCATTACTCAAAGCACTAGCCCTAGTGTTTTTTATTGGCGCAGGCTTTATTTATTCTCGAAAATGGCGTAAAAGACTGTAAACGAGGTTAACCCAACCTCGTTTTTTGGTTGCCATTTTAGTATAGTAGCATAACGAACAAAGAGAAAATTGCTACTAAAGACGTAGGATTTAACGTAATTCATACCATAAAAAATAGTATTGTAAAAGTGGTTTAACAAAAGCTTAATATGGCTAAACTATAAGTAACAGTGTTCCTTATTCCTGCGAATTTTTAACTCAAGGAGGTTTAATTATGCCCCAACTCAATTGCCATAGTTATTTACAGCAAGCCGAGCAATTAGAACAATTAATCGAAACAAAAAAAATGCTTACCGCTAAAATAACAAAAAATGGCCTAACAGAAGACACACTTATGCGCTACAACACACTCGAAGAAAAAATCGAAACAGCCGAGGTAGCCATTCGCATCTACGAACGCAACATCTTACTCTTTGACTGCCAAAGCGTAAGCTAAACAACACAACCACCGTCGCCAAAAGCGACGTTTTTTTTATCCTTAAAAGTGTAGCAAAGCGCTTAACGACGCAGGCACTGGAACACGTGCAGGAAAGGCGTACTTTGCCTTTCACTGAACGGGTGAAGTGACCGAGTCGTTGCTTTGCGAAACTGGATAAACCCTAAAAGTATAGAGGGCTTGGTCAATTCCGATAGACGTTGGAGCACTAAAATGTGAAGGGAGCTTGGTAAAATCCGTTGGGCGTGGCAGCGCTTGAATACGAAGTGTTTTTTACTTCGAATGAAAGTGCGACATGACCTGAGGATTTAGCTCACTTCACTGGATTATTCAGCGGCAAAGGTGCTCTTTACCTTTGACAGCTGAAGTGAAACGACATGAGGAATTAGCCCTCGGAACTGGATAAACCTAAAAGTTGAGAAAGGCGTTAAGCTTCGCAGGGCATTGGAGCTCTTAAAAGCCAAAACGACTGTTCAACTTCAACGCAGTTGGAAAGCAGACATCGAAAGCGTTTTTTGCTTAAAAGTGT
>NZ_JPUW01000039.1:0-24792 GCF_000743635.1 Lysinibacillus sp. BF-4
AGGCTAAAGGGTTTTTTGTTAGGCTTTTAATTGGTTACGTTCAATAACGTGGTCAATTAAGCCGTAGTTTTTCGCTTGCTCTGCCGTCATATAGTTATCACGGTCTGTATCGCGTGCGATTGTTTCTAAATCTTGTCCTGTGCGTTCAGATAAAATTTTATTTAATTTTTCGCGTGTTGCTAAAATATGTTTAGCTGCGATTTCGATTTCAGTTGCTTGGCCTTGAGCACCACCAAGTGGTTGGTGAATCATTACTTCAGCGTTTGGTAATGCATAGCGCATACCTTTTTCGCCGGCTGCAAGCAAGAATGAACCCATTGAAGCTGCCATACCTAGGCAAATTGTTTGTACCTTTGGTTTAATGAACTGCATCGTATCATAAATGGCCATACCAGCTGTAACTGAACCACCTGGTGAGTTGATATAAAGGTGAATGTCCTTATCTGGATCTTCAGCCTCTAAGAATAATAGTTGTGCAACAATCGCGTTAGCCACGTTGTCGTCAATTGCGCTACCTAATAAAATGATGCGGTCTTTTAATAGGCGTGAGTAAATGTCATAAGCACGCTCACCGCGGCTTGTTTGTTCAATGACTGTAGGAATTAAGTTCATGTTTAAATCCTCCTTAAAATTTGCTTATAAAATGTGCTGAGTTGCTTTGCTCTCAACGGTAATTTTATCATACACGCAATAGTCAAGGAAGGTCAAATATAAACCCCTCTGTAATGCCTGTTGAATTCAAATTACTCAGTTTGCTATAATAAATAACATCTGCCCTCGTGGTGTAATGGATAACACGTAAGATTCCGGTTCTTGCACTGGGGGTTCGATTCCCTCCGAGGGCGTATTACAAGCAAAGGGTGAACAACAATGGCTAAATTTTATGCAGTGCGTGTTGGGCGAACGCCTGGCGTTTATACAACATGGGCAGCTTGTACGGAACAAGTCAAAGGATTTTCTGGCGCAGTGTATAAAAGCTTTACTACAAAGCAGGAGGCAGAGGCCTTTATTGAGGGTGCTAAGCCACAACAAGAAATGACCAATGCGAGCATAGAGGCATTAGTAAATGAGCTAGACGATAGCACGATGATTGCTTTTGTAGACGGTAGTTATGCTAAAGAGCACCGTTATTACGGTTACGGTGCAATTTTATTAACAAATGCAGGTATGCAAGAGCGCCATGATAGCGGTAATGATGAGCGTTATGTTGAGTCGCGCAATGTTGCGGGCGAGATTGAAGGCGTTAAGGCAGCTATTACAGTTGCCGTTGAGCAAGGTTATCAACATGTGCATATTTTTTACGACTATGCAGGTATCGAAAAATGGGCAGTCGGTGATTGGCGTGCTAACAAACCTGTGTCACAGCACTACGTACAGTTCATTAACGAAGTATCACCAAAAATCCGTATTACATTTACGAAAGTGGCCGCGCATACGGGGATTTTATACAATGAGTTAGCAGATGAACTGGCTAAGCGTGCTATTGCAGAAAGATAAGTAGGTGTAAAAGCTTTACTTTATGACGAAATTGTGAAATGATGCAGGTAATAGCAAAAAAGTTATTGATTTTTTATGAGCTTTTGCCTATTATTAATTATGTCCTTGAAAAAGGGCACCATTTTACTGTTTTAAATGATATATTTTTGAATAATTGGATTCACTATATTTTTAGTATAGCAGCCTGAAAATATAGTGAAGCAAATAGAAGTGGAGACAGTTTACTGTCTCGCTTCTATACATCAGTAATATTAATATAAAAAAACTACGGTAGCCTTGGCTACCGTAGTTTTTTAATTGAATTTTTCTTCTAAATAGCGCCATAATGAACTCGTAATATTAATGGCTTCTTCGGTGTAGGCAGTTGTTGCAAATGTGCCTGAAAAGGAAGGTAGTATTGCTCGTATAATCGTAATATTAGGCTCATCCTTCACCAATTCCTCCAATAAAAACGCAGTTAGCTCGTAGCTTTCTTTAGAAATTTTTTGAGCGAGTGGTAATAACTCCTGCAACTCGGTTAAAATACCTTCCTTTGAAATATGTTCTGCCGCAATATACTGCACCATATAAGAACTAATTTCTTTACTCATAAAGCCATCATCTAAATGAGGAATAATGCGGTCGAGCTGGGCAAATAAAAACGTAAGCGCAGCCGCTACATTAAATGGTTCTTGTGTGACAGCTCGCCACATTTTTTGAAAGCTCTGCAAGCTACCAAATAACATCATAGTAACATCGTATTTAAAGGGCTTAAGTTGTTGCCCGTAAACATCAACAAGGCGTGTGGCTAACCATTTGATTTCGCGAAGATGGTAATTACGCATGGCGCTTTTAAGGTCGTGATTGCCTGATTGAAAAACATTTTCGAGTAGTGGCAGTAAGCTCTGATTATAGTTGAGTTGAATACCTACTACAATTTGCTCAATTAAGACATTAATATCACTGCGTTGTTTACCTAGCAGTAATTCGTTGCGTTTTACCATAGTTTGTTCGCGTCCGATTTCGATGATAGCAATTAGGCAATCATCTTTGGACGAAAAATAATTATAAAAAGTACCTTTAGAAATCTCAGCGTGTTCAATAATATCCTGAATGGAAGTTTGTACGTAGCCACGCTCTAAAAATAATTGTAATGCGACTTGAATGACTCGACGTTTGCGCGCGTTCATACTAGCGCTCCTTTCGCTTAATGTACTCGTATTATCGCACAGCTCGCTGTAAAATCCTATGAAATGAACTAAAGGTATAAAAAATTTGATTTTTTTGTACGGTGTGTATAAAATGAGTAAGTGATTTAGAGGAGTGAAAATACGATGAGTGAGAAAAAAGTTCCTTATTTTATGATAGGGATATTATTTATTGGCGCATTTATTTCGATATTAAATAACACATTATTAAATATTGCGCTACCAACAATTATGGCGGAGTTTTCGATTTCACCGTCAACAGCACAATGGCTAATTACAGGCTATATGTTAACGAGTGGTGTATTAATTCCAGCGAGTGCGTTTTTAGTAACGCGCTTTACAAACCGTAAACTATTTATTATTGCAATGGGATTATTTACATTAGGTACAGCAACAGCAATGTTAGCACCAACATTTTGGGTTTTATTAACGGGTCGTTTCTTACAAGCGGCAGGTTCGGCAGTAATGATGCCATTATTAATGAATGTTATGTTAATGGCCTTCCCAGTGGAGCGCCGCGGCGCAGCTATGGGTGTATTTGGTATGGTAATGATTGTAGCACCAGCGATTGGGCCAACATTATCAGGCTGGATTATTGAACACTATACATGGCGTACATTATTTACAGTAATCTTACCGTTTGCGGTATTAAGTTTAGTGTTAGCGATTTTTAAATTAGAAAATATTACACCTAATCGCAAAGTATCACTCGACTTCCTATCAGTTGTTTTATCAAGCCTTGGCTTTGGTGGGATTTTATACGGCTTTAGTTCTGCAGGGGGCGAACAAGGCTGGGGAGCACCAGAGGTTTACGGTACAATTATTGTAGGTACGATTTCATTAGCGTGGTTTATTATTCGCCAATTGAAATTAGAAGAACCGCTTCTTAATTTAAGTGTGTATCGCTACAATATGTTTACATTGTCTTCTATTATAATTAGTGTAAACTCAATTGCGATGTTTTCGGGGATGATTTTAACACCTTTATATGTACAAACTGTTCGTGGGATTTCACCGTTTGATGCAGGGTTGTTAATGCTACCAGGGGCTGTAATTATGGGCTTCATGTCACCGATTACAGGTCGTATTTTTGATAAGCATGGTGCACGTGCATTAGCTATAACGGGCGTAAGTATTATGGTAATTACTACGTATTTATTATCAACACTACAAATTGATACAAGCTACTACTATATTATGGCGGTTTATACAACGCGTATGTTTGGTATGTCGATGGTTATGATGCCAATTTCGACAAATGGTTTAAATCAATTGCCACGCGAGCTTAATCCACATGGTGCAGCAATTAATAATACGCTGCAACAAGTTACAGGTGCGATTGGTACGGCATTACTATTAACGATTATGCATAATCGTACAGAGTCAACACTTACAACATTAGTGACGGATGCAGCGAAAGCAGGTACACAAATGACGGCTGAGCTACAAGCGAAGCTAGGGGTTGAGGCAATGCTTGATGCGATTAACTATTCGTTTTATATTTCGACTTGGATTGCGGCTATCGCCTTAGTCTTAACATTCTTTGTTAAGCGTGTGACGCCACCAACTTCAAAACCACTCAAATAATTGAGTGGTTTTTTTGTATACTTATAGAGAGGTGAGGAGATGGAACTAACATTTTACGGTCGGCCCAACTGTGCATTATGCGATGAAGGAAAGCGCGTGCTTGCTTTAGCGATTGAAGGGACAGCAGTAACAATCAATTATATTAATATCGAGGACGATGATTTTTTGCACGAAAAGTACATGGTAATGATTCCAGTAGTGACAAAAGGGGAAGAGGTTATACAGTATGGTCAATTAGATTATGTAACATTAGTAGAGGCCATTAGTAGCTAATCTTTGCTTTTGTTAGTATAGTCTTTATAATTAAAGATAGATGTCTGACATCATGTCTTATATCGTATCTTTTACTACTATAACTAAAATTGGAGGAATTTATTATGGCACTACAATTAGCAATCAACGGTTTTGGACGTATCGGAAGACTTGTATTTCGTGAGGCAATGTTACATGACGAGTTTGAAGTTGTAGCAGTTAACGATTTAACGGATGCTCACCAGCTAGCACATTTATTAAAATATGATTCTGTGCATGGCATTTATGATGGCGATGTACAAGCAGAGGATGATGCGTTTGTCGTTAATGGTAAGCGCGTAAAGGTATTAGCAGAAAAAGACCCAGCAAAATTACCTTGGGGCGAGCTTGGCGTAGACGTTGTGCTAGAGTGTACAGGTAAGTTCCGTTCAATGGAAGATGTGAAAAAGCATATTGAGGCGGGCGCTAAAAAAGCGATTTTATCAGCACCAGCTAAAGGTGATATGCCAACATTTGTGATGGGCGTTAACCATGAAGACTATAATCCAGAAACAGACGATGTGATTTCGAACGCGTCTTGCACAACAAACTGTTTAGCACCTGTTGCTAAAGTGCTTGACGAAAAATTTGGCATTGAGCGTGGTATGATGACTACAATTCACTCTTATACAAATGACCAACGCATTTTAGATTTCCCGCATGCTGATCCACGACGCGCACGTGCAGGCGCGGTGTCTATGATTCCGACGACTACAGGTGCAGCGGTAGCAGTTGCTCAAGTATTGCCACAGTTAAAAGGCAAACTAGACGGCTTTTCAATGCGTGTGCCTACACCTAACGTATCATGCGTAGATTTAGTAGTAGAGCTTAAGCAAGATGTGACAAAGGAACAAATTAATGCCGCTTTAAAAGATGCCTCAGAGAATGAACTACAAGGCATTCTTGGTTATAACGAGTTGCCACTTGTATCAATTGATTACAATGGTGATCATCATTCTTCTACTGTAGATGGTTTATCTACCATGGTATTAGAAAGCAGTATGGTAAAAGTACTCGCGTGGTATGATAATGAAATTGGTTATTCGACACGCCTAATGGACTTAGCGCTGTATTTAGTTGAGCGCGGCTTAAAATAATCACAAAAAGCACGACCTAGCATAACTTTGCTAGGTCGTGCTTTTTCATTTGTTGCGATAACCTATTTCTCATTAAGTGTGACATATTAATGGATTTGATGGTGAAAAGTATAGCCTTTATACAAGTGAACGGCTATAATAAATAAGGATAATTTTTCGATAACAAATGAATTCGTTGTGCGCGTAAAAATGTGTTCGAGCAAGGTGGCAAGGCACATAATAGAGCAAGCACTTTATAAATTGAAGGAGGGTTTTCTTCATGTATAACAAGAAAACAATTAATGATGTAAATGTAAAAGGTAAGCGCGTAGTAATTCGCGTGGATTTTAATACACCAATGGAAAATGGTGAGATTACGGATGATACACGTATCCGTGGTTCACTACCAACATTAAAACAATTAGCAGATAACGGTGCTAAAGTAATTATTTTAACGCATCTTGGTCGTCCAAAGGGCGAAGTAAAAGAAGAGCTACGTTTAGATGCAGTAGCTAAACGCTTAGGTGAGTTAATGGGGCAACCTGTGACAAAGCTTAACGAATGGAAAGGCGAAGCAGTAGAGCAAGCAGTAGCTGCTATGCAAGATGGCGACGTTATTATGTTAGAAAACGTACGCTTTGATGCAGGCGAAGAAAAAAATGACGAAGCTTTATCAAAAGCTTTTGCAAGCCTTGCAGATATTTATGTTAACGATGCATTTGGTACAGCACACCGTGCGCACGCTTCAACAGCAGGTATTGCAGCATTTGTAGACGAAGCTGTATCAGGTTTATTAATGGAACAAGAAATTAAAGTGTTAGGTCAAGCTTTATCAACACCACAACACCCCTACACAGCAATTATTGGTGGGGCTAAAGTTAAGGATAAAATTGGCGTAATTGATAATTTATTAGATGAAGTTAACCACTTAATTTTAGGCGGTGGCTTATCATTTACATTTGTAAAGGCATTAGGTCATGATGTAGGTAAGTCATTATTAGAAGAAGATAAAATTGAATTAGCTAAATCATTTATCCAAAAGGCTAAAGACAAAGGCGTTCAATTACACATCCCAGTAGATGCTGTAGTAGCTGATGCTTTTTCGAATGATGCACATACAGAAGTTGTAGCAATTGACGCTATTCCTGCTGATATGATGGGCCTTGATATTGGACCAAAAACAGCAGCAGCTTATGCAGCTATTATTAAAGACTCTAAGCTAATTGTTTGGAACGGACCAATGGGCGTATTTGAGATGGAGAAATTTGCGAATGGTACGAAAACCGTAGCACAAGCAATGGCAGAGACTGAGGGCTATACAGTTATTGGTGGCGGTGACTCAGCAGCAGCAGTAGAGAAATTTAACGTAACAGATAAGATGGATCATATTTCAACAGGTGGCGGTGCTTCACTAGAGTTAATGGAAGGCAAGGTTCTTCCTGGTATCGCGGCTTTAAACGATAAATAACAAGGAGGATATTCATGCGTAAACCAATTATTGCAGGCAACTGGAAGATGTATAAAACATTTGACGAAGCAGTTGCCTTTGTAGAGGAAGTAGCAGAGCACGTGCCGTCAGAGGATAAGGTGGATGCAGTGATTTGTGCCACAGCATTATACGTACCAACATTAACAGCTATCGCACAAGATACAGCGTTAGCGATTGGTGCACAGACGATGCACTATGAAAACGAGGGCGCATTTACAGGCGAAGTTAGCCCAGCGCAACTTGCAAGTGTAGGTGTAGACTATGTGGTACTTGGACACTCAGAGCGTCGTGAATATTACAACGAAACAGACGAAGCTGTAAATAAAAAGGTCGCGGCAGCACTTGCGCATGAAATCGTGCCAATTATTTGCTGTGGCGAAACGCTAGAAGAGCGTGAAGTAAATCAAACAGCAGCGAAAGTAACGACACAAATTACGAAAGCACTTGCAGGCTTTACAGCAGAGCAAGTAGCGCACTTTGTTATCGCTTATGAGCCAATTTGGGCGATTGGTACAGGTAAAACAGCAACAGCTGAACAAGCTAACGAAGTTTGTGGTGTGATTCGTTCTGTTATTGCAGAGCTATATAATGAAGCAACAGCAAATGCTGTACGCATTCAATATGGTGGCAGTGTGAAACCAGAAAACATTGATGAGCTTTTAGCAAAAGAGCATATTGACGGAGCATTAGTGGGCGGCGCAAGTTTAGCACCACAATCTTTCCTAGCTTTAGTAGAAGCGGGGGCGCGTGTTAATGACTAAGCCAGTAGCATTAATTATTTTAGATGGTTTTGCTTTTCGTGATGAGGTGTTTGGTAATGCAGTAGCACAAGCTAATAAACCAAACTTTGACCGCTACTATGCTAACTACCCACATAATACATTAGATGCAAGCGGCAGTAGTGTTGGCTTACCTGATGGGCAGATGGGTAACTCCGAAGTAGGTCACTTAAATATTGGTGCAGGGCGTATTGTGTACCAAAGCCTAACGCGTGTTAATAAATCAATTACAGATGGTGACTTTTTCGAAAACCAAGCGTTTATAGATGCTATTCACCATGTGAAAAAAAATAACAGTAAGCTACACATCATGGGTCTATTATCAGACGGTGGTGTACATAGCCATAATGATCATATGTTTGCTTTACTACAATTAGCTAAACAGCATGATCTACAAGATGTGTTTGTTCACGGCTTTTTAGATGGTCGTGATGTTGGACCAAAAACAGCGCTAACTTATATTGAGCAAACGGAAACACAAATGACAGCAACAGGTGTTGGTGAATTTGCATCTATCCATGGTCGTTACTATGCGATGGATCGTGATAAGCGCTGGGAGCGTGTAAAGTTAACGTATGATGCACTTGTTGACGGTGTAGGTGGCTCGGCAACTTCTGCTAAAGAAGGTGTGCTTGCCTCGTACGAAACAGAGGCGACAGATGAGTTTGTGCTACCATTTGTTATTGAGCGCGACGGTAAGCCTGTAGCGACCATTGATACAAATGATGCCGTCATCTTTTACAACTTCCGCCCAGACCGCGCTATCCAATTATCGTATGTCTTTACTAATCCTGCGTTTGATGGCTTTGCATTATCACCAAAGCATCCACAAAACTTAGAGTTTGTAACATTTATGCATTACAGCGATATGGTGCAAGCAAATGTGGCGTATGCAAATAAAGATTTAAAAAATACAATTGGTGAGGTATTAGCGGATAATAAGCTGCGTCAACTGCGCATTGCCGAAACCGAAAAATACCCACATGTCACATTCTTTATGAGTGGTGGACGTGAAGCTACTTTTGAAGGTGAGGAGCGTATTTTAATTGCTTCTCCTAAAGTGGCAACGTACGATTTACAACCAGAGATGAGCGCTTACGAGGTAACAGATGCTTTAGTCGAAAAAATTGAAGCAGATGCCTTTGACGCGATTATTTTAAATTTTGCTAATCCTGATATGGTAGGGCATAGCGGTATGTTAGAGCCAACAATTAAGGCAATTGAAGCAGTAGATGAGTGCTTAGGACGCGTAGTAGATGCGCTGCTTGCTAAAGGCGGTGCAGCTATTATTACAGCTGACCACGGTAACTCAGATGAAGTTGTAACGATTGAAGGTCAACCAATGACAGCGCACACAACAAACCCTGTGCCTGTTATCGTAACGAAGGAAAATCTTGTGTTACGAAATGGTGGCATTTTAGCCGATTTAGCCCCAACCATGTTAGACTTATTACAAGTATCACAACCAACAGAGATGACGGGTACGTCATTAATCGAAAAAGAGGAGAATTAATCATGCCATTTATTACACAAGTTAATGCACGCGAGGTTATGGACTCACGTGGTAACCCAACAGTAGAAGTAGAAGTATTTACAGAATCAGGTGCATTTGGTCGCGCTATCGTGCCATCTGGCGCATCTACAGGTGAGTATGAAGCGGTTGAACTACGTGACGGCGACAAATCACGCTACTTAGGTAAAGGTGTTTTAAAAGCAGTAGAGAACGTTAACACAGTAATCGCTCAAGAACTAGAAGGTCAATACTCAGTACTTGACCAAGTTGTCATTGACAATGCATTAATCGAACTTGACGGTACAGAAAACAAAGGTAACCTAGGTGCTAACGCAATCCTTGGTGTATCTATGGCAGTTGCACACGCAGCAGCAGATTACTTAGATCTACCACTTTACCAATACCTTGGTGGTGTAAATGCTAAGCAATTACCAGTACCAATGATGAACATCGTTAACGGCGGTGAGCATGCTGATAACAACGTTGATATTCAAGAATTTATGATTATGCCTGTTGGCGCAGAATCTTTCCGTCATGCATTACGCATGGGCGCAGAAATTTTCCACAGCCTGAAAAAAGTATTACAAGATAAAGGTCTTAACACAGCTGTAGGTGACGAAGGCGGTTTCGCACCAAACCTTTCTTCTAACGAAGAAGCACTTGCTACAATTATCGAAGCTATCGAAAAAGCAGGCTACAAACCAGGCGAAGAAGTTCGCTTAGCAATGGACGCAGCTTCTTCTGAGTTTTACGACAAAGAAAAAGGCGTTTATAACTTAGCAGGCGAAGGCGTTGTAAAAACATCAGCTGAAATGGTTGAATGGTATGCAGAGCTTTGCGAAAAATACCCAATCATCTCTATTGAAGATGGCTTAGACGAAAACGACTGGGATGGTCACAAACTATTAACAGAGCGTATTGGCGACAAAGTACAATTAGTGGGCGACGATTTATTCGTAACAAACACGAAAAAACTTGCAGCTGGTATTGAGCAAGGCGTTGGTAACTCAATCCTAATCAAAGTAAACCAAATCGGTACATTAACAGAAACATTTGATGCAATCGAAATGGCAAAACGCGCAGGTTATACAGCAGTTATCTCTCACCGTTCAGGTGAATCAGAGGACGTTACAATTGCTGACATCGCAGTAGCAACAAACGCTGGTCAAATTAAAACGGGTGCACCATCTCGTACAGACCGCGTAGCAAAATACAATCAATTATTACGCATTGAAGACCAACTACACGCAACAGCGAAATACGAAGGTCTACAATCGTTCTACAACATTAAAAAATAATTTTCTAGGAGCGGTGGTTGATTAGCAATCACCGCTTTTTTGTCGCTAGCATTGTAACAAACATTGTAATTTGTTATAATATGTTGTATTGTGAAGTTTCATTATTGGGAGGTGCAGTAGTTTGCATACAGTTCTTTTAGTATTACTTATGGTAGTTTCATTAAGCTTAATTACGCTTGTTTTATTACAATCAGGGAAGAGTGCAGGGTTATCAGGCGCTATCTCAGGTGGAGCGGAACAATTATTCGGTAAGCAAAAAGCTCGCGGGATGGACTTAGTCCTTCACCGTACGACAATTGTTTTAGCAGTTCTATTTTTTGTTTTAGCATTAGCGATTTCTAAAGTTTAAGCATACTTACGCTAACCATAAGTTGTGGTTAGGCGTTTTTTTAATAAGGGGATGGTTAGATGAAAAGAGTAGTAATGGAGCCATTTTATTTTACAGCAGGTAAACGCGCTGTGCTATTATTGCACGGCTTTACAGGTAACTCGGCAGATGTGCGCCAGCTAGGTCGCTTTTTAGAGAAAAGGGGCTACACGTCAATCGCTCCGCACTATAAAGGACATGGCACTGCGCCAGAGCAATTAATCCAAACGGGGCCAAGTGATTGGTGGCAAGATGTTGTAGCTGCTTACCAAACGCTTGTCGACGATGGCTATGAGCAGATTGCAGTAGCTGGTTTGTCACTAGGTGGCGTGTTTACCTTAAAGCTTGCCACACAACGCCCAGTCCTTGGAGCAGTGACCATGTGTGCGCCCATGACGATGCGCACTACAGATAAAATGTTTGAAGGCGTGCTACGTTATGCCGAAAACTTTAAAAAGTTTGAAGGCAAGGACGAGCAAACTATCCATAATGAAGTAGCACAAATTACAGCGCAAGGCATGCCTTCACTCGCGGCGCTACGTGATGAAGTCCAAGCTGTGCGCGACGAACTAGATTTAGTATACGCACCTATTTTTGTTGTACAAGCAACACATGACGAGGTCATTGACCCTCAGTCAGCACGTATCATTTATGAGGGCGTATCCTCGGACGAAAAAGACCTAAAATGGTACGATGAATCTAAGCACGTTATTACCTTAGGCAAAGAAAAAGAACAATTACACCAAGACATTTATGCATTTTTAGAAAGCCTACCATGGCAAGCATAATGGAAGTAAAAGGAGGGAAATAGATGACAACACAAGATTTACAAACAATGATTCTTGCGCTTATGAAGCAAGAAGATTACCAACCACTAACGGTTAGCGAATTTGAAGACAAACTTGAAATGATTGAGGCGTCTGAATTTAAAGCGTTAGTAAAAACATTAGTTAAGATGGAGGCAATGGGCAAAATTGCGCGTGCCGCCGACAATACGTACGGGCTACCTGAGCAAATGAACCAAATGCGAGGTCGCTTTATTGGCCATGCTAAAGGCTTTGGCTTTGTAGTACCTGAACAAGAGGGCATGAATGATGTGTTCATTCCGCCAACTGAAATTAACGGTGCTATCAATGGTGACACTGTATTAATTAAACTGGCGCGCCAATCATCAGGTGACCGTCAAGAAGGTACAATTTTAAAAGTAATTGAGCGTAAGCAAACAAGCTTTGTTGGTACTTTCCAAGATAACCGCGGTTACGGCTTTGTTATTTTAGATGATAAAAAATTACCGTTTGATATTTTTGTAGCAAAGGGTGATACACTTGGCGCAATGGACGGGCATAAAGTCGTTGTAGAAGTAAAAGAGTGGGCAACAGGTGAGCGCTCAGTATCAGGCTATATTACAAAGATTTTAGGTCATAAAAATGATCCAGGTGTCGATATTTTATCTATTATTTATAAATATGGTATTACAATCGACTTCCCGCAAGAAGTAATGAACGAAGCTAACGCAATCCCTGATACCGTGCAACCAAATGAGTACGAAGGTCGCCGCGATTTACGTGACCAAACAATCGTTACCATTGACGGGGCAGATGCTAAAGATTTAGATGATGCTGTAACTGTAACTAAAAATGAGGACGGCACATACAAACTAGGTGTGCATATCGCAGACGTTAGTTATTATGTGCGTGAGGGCACAGCACTTAACGAGGAAGCTTATGACCGCGCAACAAGCGTGTACTTAACAGACCGCGTTATCCCTATGCTGCCACATCGTCTTTCTAATGGGATTTGTTCATTAAACCCAAACGTTGACCGCTTAACAATGTCATGTGAAATGGTGATTGATGGCAATGGTAAAGTTGTATCTCACGAAATCTTTGAGGGTGTTATTAATACAACAGAGCGTATGACCTATACGGATGTTTATAAAATCCTTGAAGAGAAAGACGAGGAGCTATTAACACGTTATGCATCACTTGTGCCGATGTTTACACATATGGCAGAGCTTGCGCAAATTTTACGCAATAAGCGTGCAGACCGTGGCGCAATTGATTTTGACTTTAAAGAATCACAAGTGTTAGTAGATGTGGATGGCTGGCCAACAGACATCGTCATTCGTGAGCGTACCGTAGCGGAGCGTTTAATTGAGGAGTTTATGTTAGCGGCTAACGAAACCGTTGCAGAGCACTTCCACTGGATGAACGTACCGTTTTTATACCGTATCCACGAAGACCCAAAACCAGAAAAGCTACAGCGCTTCTTTGAGTTTGTCACAAACTTTGGATTAATTATTAAAGGGACAGGCAGTAGCGTCCATCCAAAAGCAATGCAAAAAATCATTAAAGAAATTGAAGGTTTGCCAGAAGAACCAGTCATCTCAACAATGATGCTGCGCTCTATGCAACAAGCCAAATATAACCCAGAGTCACTAGGTCACTTTGGTTTATCAACAGACTTTTATACACACTTTACCTCACCAATCCGTCGTTACCCTGACTTAATTGTACATCGCTTAATCCGTACGTATTTAATTAAAGGTGATACATCGCGTGAAACGATTAAAAAGTGGAGCGAGATGATGGATGAGATTGCTGATCATACGTCAGGTCGTGAGCGTCGTGCTGTAGAGGCAGAGCGTGATACAGATGCACTGAAAAAAGCACAATTTATGGTGGACAAAGTTGGCGAGGAGTATACAGGTATTATTTCGTCTATTACGAACTTTGGTATGTTTATTGAGCTACCTAACACCATTGAGGGCTTAGTGCACATCAGCAATATGCGTGATGACTATTACAACTTTAATGACCGCCAAATGATTATGATTGGTGAGCGTACTAACCGCCAGTTCCGTATTGGGGATGAGGTTAAGGTAGTTGTCACAAATGTTAATATTGAAGAGTCAGCGATTGACTTTGAAATTGTGACAGATGGTGTTGCGCCAACCTTTAAACGCACACGTAAAGTTGCACCGCGCGTTATTCAAGCAGAGCGTGGCAAACGTCGAACAGGTGGCAGTGATCGTAAGCGCAGTAACCGTCGTCGTAGCGATGATAAACCAACACGTCGTACAGATGATAAACCTGCACAGCGTAGTGAAAGCCGTCGCTCAACAGATGACAAGCCAAGAGCTAAACAAGAGCGTGACCCACGTGGCAAACGCGTAGGTGATAAGGAAAAACCGAAGTTTTATGAGGCCATCGCTAAAAAGAACAAGCGTAGCCGACGACGTAAATAACGAGTGGGCGGCTTTGGCCGCCTGCGTAAGTGAGGAGTAGAGGGATATGGCAAAAGGAGAAGGTAAGGTATTAGCGCAAAATAAAAAAGCAGGGCATGATTATTTTATCGAGGAAACATACGAAGCGGGCTTAGTGCTACATGGTACAGAGATTAAAGCCATTCGTGCAGGTAAGGTGCAACTAAAGGATTCATTCGTCCGCATCCGCAACAATGAGGCGTGGATTTCAAATATGCATATTAGCCCGTACGATCAGGGTAACCGCTTTAACCATGACCCGCTGCGCTCACGTAAATTACTATTGCACAAAAAACAAATTGCACAATTGATTGGTCGCATTAAACAAGATGGCTATACGATTGTACCGTTAAAAATGTATATTAAAGATGGCTTTGCTAAGCTATTAATTGGCGTTGGTAAAGGTAAGAAAAACTACGACAAGCGTGATGACCTACGTAAGAAGGAAGCAAAACGCGAAATGGAGCGCGCATTCAAAGCAAAAAACCAAATGTAATAAGGCATTTGCTTGCAAGCTGACCAAAATTATTTTATACTAATAAAAGTCAGTATAAAAAGTTGTTACCGTACTAGCCGTTTAGCTAGACCCGCACTTGTTTGAGGCAAACAAGGGGGCGTTACGGATTCGACAGGGATGGTTCGAGCTCTAACTGCGCGTCGGAGGTCTCGTCTTCGTCATCAACGGAAGTTATATAATAACTGGCAAACAACAAAACTTAGCTTTCGCAGCGTAAGCTCTTAAGCGCTCTACCTATACATCGCCCATGTGTATAACGTAGGGCCCAACTTTAGTGGGATACGGTCGCTAGTGCAACTTGAGCTAGCGTCAAGAGACTTCCAAGTTAGCGTACAGGACGCCAGTTTATCGGCATAATGCTACGTGAAAAGCAAATAGGTAAACTACACGCGTAGACGTTGGAGTAACGGAGTCTTTGGACGCGGGTTCGACTCCCGCCGCCTCCATACATACTATAACTGCAATTACAGTTATATCAATGATTGAATAGAAAAGGGATATTGCATGAGAGTTCAACTCTCATGCAATATCCTTTTTTTGGTGTGGTCAGCTTCTCTTTACATAAAGGAATCATAAATTTCAGAAAATTCATTGAAATTAGTTAATAGTTGTGGTAAATTACAATACACAACATGAAGTTTGCGCTTCATAAAAAATAAAAATGAAGGGAGAGCTTCTTTTGGCAACATACCGTATTACGAAAAGAATAGAAGACTACTTTCCTATGCTTTCGAAAGGTCAACAAAAAGTGGCACGTTTTATCCGTGACAATTTAGCGTATTCAAGCAGCCATTCAGCAAGTGATATTGGTAAGCGGGCAGGAACAAGTGAAACAACTGTCATTCGCTTTTGTTATGCGATAGGGCTAGCAGGTTTTGCACAATTGCAAAAAGAAATAGGTATGCTTGTTTTTGAACAAAATTCGGATAGTTCTTTACGATACTATGTGGCTTCAAAACAATCTCTCTTTGAAGAGCAACAGCTAGCAGAAATAGTGATGGGTCAAATTAGTCATCAAATTATTTATGTAGCAGAAAATATTGAGCCTGAACAATTTAATGGCTTTACGAAGCAACTGCATGAGGCAGATACCATTTATTTAATTGGTTCTGGTGCTTCAAGTTTTGCTGTTCAGTGGTTGCAGTTTACACTCAATATTTTGCGACCTAACGTACAGCTTGTGACTACAGAGGCAAGTAGCTTAATTAGACTAATGCAGCAAGTCACTTCACGTTCAGTTGTTCTTGTGGTGTCACTTCACCGCTATGCGAGTGAATCAATTTCGCTAGCTAAATCTTTCCAAGAGCAAGGCGCTTATGTGATGGCCATTACCGATTCTAGTGTGGCGCCTATTCATGAGTATGCAAATGCAGCTTTTGTGTTACAGCAAATGGAGCTCTCACCAATTGACTTAATGCCAATTTTAATTTCATTTATGAATACACTTGTCGTAGGCATGATGGCGCATGATGCGACGTATTATAATAGCCAAAGACAAAAATTTGATGAATTTCAAAATAGCTTTTTAGCAGATCGATGGAGTTGAAAACATGGAACAACGTCTTTTTGAAATATTTACTCATTTACACAATCACCCTGAGCCAAGTTGGCAAGAAGTAAATACAACGGCCTATTTGGCAGAACAACTGCGCACTGCTGGGCTTAACCCTATAACATTTGATGATATAACAGGTTTGTATGTGGATATTGGTCAAGGGACACCACGTGTAGGATTTAGGACAGATATTGATTCCCTATGGCAAGAGGTGAACGGGAAATTTAAAGCAAATCATTCTTGCGGGCATGACGGACATATGACAATGGCACTCGGAGTAGCTTTTGCGTTACAACGCAACAAGTTACCAGGTGCTGTACGGATTTTATTTCAACCTGCTGAAGAAAAAGCAGGTGGCGCTAAAGCTTTTGTAGAGAAAGGGCTTGTAGATTCACTCCAATTTTTATTTGGTGCTCATGTTCGTCCACTTGTTGAGTTAGAGGATGGGTGGCATGCACCTGCTTTATACCACGGGGCGGCTAAACTTATTACAGGTACTATTACAGGTGTAGAGGCGCACGGTGCTCGCCCAGAACAAGGGATTAATGCGATAGAAGTAGCGGCAGCACTTATTGACGCTATCAAAAATATTTGGGTAAGCCCTAACGAGTCATATTCGATTAAGATGACACAAATTCAAGCAGGTGGCACTTCAACCAATATTATCCCAGGGAATGCGACATTTAGTATTGATATGCGTGCGCAAACAAATGATACGATGGCAGCCGCTTCTAAAGGGCTCGCTAAAGCGATCGAAGCGGTAAGTTTATTGTACGGGGCAAGAATTACAACAACGGTATCGGCTCATATTGTTGCAGCAACGGTAGATGAAGTAGCAAAAAACATCCTAACCACAGCGATTGAAGCAACAGAAGGTGCGAGTTGCGCTCCACCTGTCATTACCCCTGGTGGCGAAGATTTTCATTTTTATGCCTACCACCGCCCGCACTTACAAACGACAATGCTAGGGCTAGGCTGTGGCGTAACACCAGGGTTACATCACCCTCAGATGACCTTTAACACAGAGCAGTTATCCGTCGGTGTAGACATTATTACGACAGCGTTAGTCAACGCCTTACAGCATGTAAAGGAAGAAGTGATTTGAGTTGATCGAAATTAAAGAACTCACAACAATAGAAGAGATGGCACAAGTGCAACAACTAGAAGTAGCGGTTTGGAAAACCACACCGCTACCAACGCATCAAACCTTAACTGCCATTAAACACGGGGGTATTATAGTAGGCGCCTATGATAAAGATAAATTAGTAGGGTTCAGCTACGGCTTTTCAGCTTTTAAACAAGGTAAGCCTTACCTATGTTCCCATATGCTTGGCATTGATGAACAGTACCGCTCACAGCGCATTGGTGAAAAGTTAAAGTTTGCGCAAAGAGATATTGCCCTTGCTAAAGGGTACGATTTAATGGTTTGGACGTACGATCCCCTCGAAACACGTAACGGGTATTTAAATTTAACTAAGCTTAATGGCATATGTGATACGTATGTAGAAAATTGTTACGGCGAAATGGAGGACGGCTTTAATAAAGGGTTACCTTCTGATCGTTTTGAAATCCACTGGTACATTAATTCAGATTATGTAAAGCATAAGCCAATGATTACGTATACTAGCGCTGTGTCATTAGCAGAAGTTACTTTTGATGACCAGGAGTTGCCGCATCTTAAAAACCTACCAGTTAAGCCACTGATAGAAGCGGCATACAGTTTACCTGTACCTAAAGATTTTCAACAATTAAAAACGCAAGATGCCGCATTAGCGAGAGAATGGCGCTTTGCGACGCGCGAACACTTTATGCAACTATTTGCAGCAGGCTATGCCGCAATCCGTTTAGAGAAACAGCAACAATGGAATACGTATATTTTTGTAAAAAAACAAACACTACCACTCGGAGGCAACTAACATGAAGATAACAGAAGTTACAATACGTCATTTACAAATGGATTTAAAAGCACCTTTTACAACGAGCTTTGGCACATTTACCACACGTGATTTTTTACTATTAGAAGCAAAAGATGAACAGGGAACAGTAGGTTTTGGTGAGTCAGTAGCGTTCCACTCTCCTTGGTATAACGAAGAAACATTAAAAACAAACTGGCATATGCTTGAAGACTATTTAATTCCATTAATTTTAAATAAAGAAATCAATCACCCTGATGAGGTGAATACATTATTTGAGCCAATCCGTAAAAATAATATGGCAAAGTCAACGATTGAAGGTGCTATTTGGGATATTTATGCACAACAAACGAATCAGTCACTTGCACAAGCACTAGGCGGTACTAAAAAGCAAATCGAAGTTGGCATTAGCATTGGCATCCAAAATTCTCTCGAAGAATTAGTGACACTTGTAGAAGGCTATGTAGCAGAAGGCTATAAACGCATTAAAGTAAAAATTAAGCCAGGCTGGGACGTGGATGTGATGCGTACATTACGTGAAAAATTCCCTAATGTAGCAATTATGGCAGACGCTAACTCAGCGTACCGCTTAGAAGATGTAGCGTTATTACAACAACTTGATGCATTTAATTTAACAATGGTAGAACAGCCCCTAGCGTCAGATGATATTATCGATCATGCGACATTACAAAAACAAATGACTACACCTATTTGTTTAGATGAGAGTATCCATTCATTAGAGGATGCACGTAAAGCAGTAGAACTAGGGGCTACTAAAATCATTAACATTAAAATTGGTCGTGTAGGTGGCTTAACCGAAGCGAAAAAAATCCATGATTATTGTGCGCAACAAGGTATACCGGTATGGTGCGGCGGTATGTTGGAGTCAGGTGTAGGTCGTGCCCATAACGTAGCGCTTACCACACTATCTAACTTTATTTTACCAGGTGATACAGCGAGCTCAAATCGTTACTGGAAAAAAGATATTATTGAGCCAGAGGTTGTAGCACAAGACGGTTACATTGAAGTACCACAAACACCAGGCATTGGCTACGAAGTGAATATGACAACAGTAGAATCGTACACAGTAGACAAAAAAACGTATAAGTAATACGCTTCCTTAAGCATTTAACTAAATGCTTAAGGTTCTATTTTCCTTATATTTTCAGAAAATTCTAACACTGTGAGGATAGGTGAAATAATGAAAAGAAGTTTACAAATTGGTGGGGCGTTTGTCGGTTTAATTATCGGGGCAGGGTTTGCTTCAGGGCAAGAAATTTTACAGTACTTTACGAGCTTCGGTGCAATGGGGATAATTGGTGGGCTAATCGCGGCTATCGTTTTTGCCTTTTTAGGTATGACGCTAGCGCAATTAGGTTCAGATTTACAAACTTCATCTCATAAAGGCGTAATTTATCATATTGGTGGTCGTTATGTTGGTTTAATCCTTGATGTATTAATTACGTTCTTCTTATTTGGGGTTGCGGTTGTAATGTTTGCTGGAGCGGGCTCAACGTTTAACCAAATGTTTGGCATTAGCCCAATGGTCGGCAGCATTATTATGGTGGTGTTAACAATTACCACATTACTGCTAAATGTAAAAAATATTATTAACTTAATTGCGATGGTAACGCCGTATTTAATGGCTATTATTTTTGTTATCTTACTGTATTCGCTTTTTACTATGGATATTTCATGGGCAGAGGCCGATGTATTAGCGAAGCAACAACCTTCTGCAGCAAGCAACTGGCTGATGGGTGCATTACTGTATGTTTCCTATAATCTCGCTGCCGGCGCAGCGTTACTTATTGTAATGGGTGGTACAGAGAAAGATCGTAAAGTAGCGGGGCTTGGTGGTGTATTTGGCGGCTTAATGTTAGGTGTGCTTATTATCTTGATTAACCTTTCGATGTTTGTAAAAATCGACCGTGTGGCAGGTATGGATATGCCAACGCTTGAACTAGCTAAACAAATTCACCCAGTAGTAGGAGTCTTAATGTCAATTGCGTTATTAGGTATGATGTATAACACGGCTGTCGGCATGTTTTACTCGTTTACGGTACGCTTTTTTGCACCAGAGGCAAAGTCCTTTAAACCTGCAGTCGTAGTAGTAGGCATCGCCGGCTTTATCGCAAGCTTGGTTGGTTTTACAACTTTAGTCGGAAAAGTATATGCCACAATGGGATACTTAGGCTTTGCGTTAATTGTAACGATTTTACTCGCATGGTTTAAGCAGAGAAAAGCTAATATAGTAGCTTAAGTTAGGAGTAGTAATATTTTTTGAGTATGGTGTTCATACTCAAACTTTCCTAATACCTAAAAAGAGATAGGGCAAGAGCTAAAACTCGAGCACTATCTCTTTTTTGTTTAATTTTAATAGTTGTTAAATACTTGAGTGAGCGATGTAGCTTCTTGTCCTGTTTTTAAAATTAACTCACTGGCTTGATTAATTTTTTGAGGGTCGTTGTAGTCAATAGCTTCTACTACATGAGATTTAATCATAATTAAATCATCGCCCATAGCATGTAACCGGTTAACAACATCATGCACTTCTTGGTGATCGGAGTTTGTTTGAATGTTTTTATATTCTTTGCCAGCGCTTTCTAATAAAAGCAATGAAGCTGCTACCTGTAAAGTCCAATCTTCATTATAAATCATTATAGGATTTTCCCCAGCTCTAGAAAATAGCTCACCTATTGAGCTCATGCCTTCTGCAGCATTGTTTGTAGGCTTAAGCGCTACTGTACGTATTTTATTCATATCATCAGCAATTGTATTTTTTGGTTTTTCTTTTTTAAACAAGATAATCAATTAGAGGAATTACTTAAATTAGCTAAAGCGGTTGTGGTGATTTATGACCGTGATCAAGTGTTAAAGTTAAAGAGTTTATGGGGCGCTGCAACGCTTGATGGTTTAAAAGAGAAGAGCGAGCATCATGCACATTATGCCTTGACTAATCAGTTTAGGATGCAGGCGGATGAAGCTGTAATGACATGGATTGCTGATTTTATCGCAAAAGAGATAAAGCCGTTACCTCAAAATACAAGCTATGATCTACAAGCTTTTGCCACGTTAGAAGAAATGCATCAAGCGATTAAAGCTAAGAATGAAGAGTATGGGCTAAGTCGAGTAGTTTCTACTTTTGATTATTTACATAAAAAAGATGGTGGCACTTATTATGTGAAGGAATCGAACGGCACTTACCAAATGCCATGGAACACTACAAGTCCAAAATATACGTGGGCAGAGAAGCCAGAAACCATTGCAGAGGCGGGTTCGATTTATACGATTCAAGGTTTTGATTTAAATTATGTAGGTGTCGTACTTGGACCTTCCATACGTTATAAAGACGGCAAGCTTGTGATTGATACTGATCGTTATATGGATAAGGGCGCATACACAGGTGCAGATGGCATTGATGATGTCGCTGAAGCGAAGGAAAGAATCGTGCTGAACTCGATTAATATTTTAATGAAGCGTGGCATTAAGGGGCTCTATATTTATGCGAGTGATGAGGCGCTACGTAACAAATTAGTAAAAGTAAAGCCATAAACGCATGCGTTTATGGCTTTTATAATGGCAACATAATTTAGTTGTCGTAAAAGTCTAGGTTACTTGGCGTGATAGGTAGCTTAGCTAGCTCTGTTAGTAGGTGAGTAGTGGGTACGCTGCGGTCAACCTCAATAAACTGTACGCCATCAAGCCAAACCTCACCTGAGCCAATGAGTAGCACGCCAAAATGAATAGAGGCGGCATCCATAGGCACATCTAACACAATAGTGTAGTAATTCCAATCGGTTGTGCCTGTAATAGGTCGGTTATCCATATTATCAAACTGCAGGACAGCATCTTCTTTGTCATCAATACGACACCAAGCACCGCAGCGTGTGGCATTGTTTGTTTTGATATAGCACGAAAGTTTAATGCGTTTGCCTAGCCAATCTGTGGCAAGAAAGGATTGCATTAACGTTCCAAATTGACCAACACCAGCCGTAGTGCTACCTAGATAGCCTGACTTAGTGCCAGTATGAAATATTTCATCGTCTACTTTAATCGTGTAACTTTCGGGATGTGAGCCAGTTAATAACCAGCCCTTTACGTGATTTGTCATTGTTTTGTCCTCCTTGTGATGGATGGTTTGCATAAGGCTACGGTATTTGCCAGGTGGTAGTTGATAAAGCGATTTAAACGCACGTGTAAAGGCTTCTTGGGACTGAAAGCGGCAAGTTAATGAAATATGTAACAAGGGTTCGTCACTATGCAAAAGTAAATAAGCAGCAACAGCTAACCTACGACGACGCAAGTAAGCGCCAATAGATACACCTGTTTCTTGCTTAAATTGACGTGTAACATAAAATTTAGAGTAGCCAATTTTATTAGCGTATTGCTCAAGTTGCCACTCTGCCAAAAGATTTTCTTCTAAAGTATCTACAATTTGTTGGACTAGCTTGCTGTACATCAATTACTCACCTCTCCTTACAGTATAAAAAATAAAACTTAAGCTGTTTTGATATTTATTGCGAAATTAGCAAACACATCAAATAATACTATCTCCTATTGTGTAAATCGTTTATTATAAATGTAATGATTATACAAAAAACAATACTTTATATCTATTTAATTGGAGTGAGATTAATAAATGGGTGAAAAATATTTACCGTTATATCAATATTTAATTAATGCTGAAGCAACTAATATAACGTTAAGCTTCGAGGAAATCGAGGCGTTGTTATGTACTAAGCTACCTGCCTCTGCATATAAGCACCAAGCGTGGTGGGCTAATCAAAAAAAGCACCTTAGTCAAACAGGTGCGTGGATGAATGCAGGTTATTTGGTGGAGGAGGTGAGTTATGGTCAGTACGTACGTTTTCGTAGAGAAGGTGTACCTACTAACATTTCGCAACTTGTTACATCGCCCACGGTTAAACTAGAGGCGTTACCTAAATTAGCATTAAAAATGAATCGTGTAGCGGAGCTTTTTGAAGCAAATATTGAGCCATTTGAAAGTAAAACACTAGATGAGCAGTTTGAGTTTGTGCATAACTTATCGCGCACATTAGGAAATATTAGTAATGATTTAAGTTTATTGAGTTGCTATTATATCGAGGCTTTTTTGCAAAAAAATTATTCATTAAAAAATTGTACCGTACTTAATAAAGCACAGGGAGCGGCTGGGTTGGATGTTGATGAAGTAACTTGTAGTGGCGAGCGTATTATTGGCGAGTTAAAAACAACATATCCTTATGGCGCTAGAGATTTTGGTGCTGCTCAAAAGCAAAGCTTAAAAAAAGATTTTATGCGTCTACAAGCTACAGAAGCAACTATGAAATATTTTTTTGTGATTGAGGAGCGTACATTTGAAGTATTGCTTGATAAGTATCAACATTTGTTGCGAGGTATTGCTGTAGTATTACTACCAGCAGCTATTTATGATGAAAATGCAATCGTAGTAATAAAGGAGTAGGATTATGAACGTTAAGAAATCTGGACTGTTTGCTCGAGTGATGAGAGCAATAAGAGATACGGAAGAGCTGACAACACCGCTAGTAATAAAAGAGGGGACAGAAAGCATAATTCAGCTTGAGCAATATAAAGAAGAGTTAGCAAATAACCCGAGTGAAGCCCTAGCTAAAAAAGTTAAATTGATAGATTTGGGTAATAAAGGTGAAGCTCAAGTATTATTTGAATTAAAAAATGCATTTCTCCCATTACATATTTTGCATGATCTCCAAATTGTACATAATGAGTTAACGGCACAAATTGATTTTGTTGTATTAACTCGTAAATTTATTTTACTAGTGGAAGTAAAAAATTATTTTGGCAATATTGTAGTGAATGCTAAGGATGAATTTTTACGATGTGTCTATCAAGGGAATCGACTAGTATTTCAAGAAGGTTTTTACAGTCCATTACGACAAGTGGAGCGCCAAGCAGAGGTGCTAAGTGGGTATCTTATAGCGCAAGGTCTTATTGATAAGTTACCTGTGCGTTATATCGTTGTTTTTTCTAATAATAAAACAATACTTGATACAACAGCAGCTAGTGAAATGGTTCAGCAACAAGTCATGCGAACCGATGGGTTAGTGAGCTATATTAAACAAGCTTTAACCGATAAATCGCCTGTATATTTGTTAGATAATCATATGACGGAGATAAGTGCGGCTATTAAGGCAGCGCATAATGTTGTGCCAGTAGAGCAAAAAGTGAACGTTGAGCCAATTAATGATCAAACCTTAGCGCAAGCTATAAAGGCGTGGCGTTTAGCAACTGCCACTGCTCAAGGAAAGAAAGCTTTTCAGATTTTTAGTAATAAAACATTAGATGATTTACTTGATAAAAAGCCCTGTACGCGCAATGAATTATTTGAGGTATATGGGCTTGGCGAAGCGAAAGTGGCTTTGTATGGTGAGGAGCTACTCCAAATAATGCGCCGCTACAATTAAAAAAATCCCCGTTAT
>NZ_JPUW01000040.1:0-23846 GCF_000743635.1 Lysinibacillus sp. BF-4
CTTTTTGTTTTGCCGCTAAACACGTTGCACATGTTCCGTACAGCTCTAAACGATGCGAATTCACTTGAAAGCCTGTGACCTGTGAAGCGCAGTGCTCAATCTCATCGAGCCCTGGATACTGGAAGTCTACGATTTTGCCGCAATCCTCACACATAATGTGATAGTGATCATGCGTAACAAAATCAAATCGGCTTGATGCATCCCCGTAATTTAATTCTTTAATTAAACCAGCGTCTTTAAACACACGTAAGTTATTATATACAGTTGCCACACTCATATTTGGAAATTTATCCTCTAATGCTTTATAAATTTCATCTGCTGTTGGATGCGACATAAATTGAATCATATACTCTAAAATCGCATGGCGCTGTGGCGTGATACGGATACCTGCTTGTTTTAGCGTGTCTAACGCTTCAGTTAAATGCAATTCAGACATCGCCATACACCTCTTTTCATAGCAATTACTATTTTATAATCGTTATAATTAGTTTAGCTGACAATAGGATGCACTGTCAACTTTTAACTACAGGGGGTATAGCAATGCGTTGTTGTTATGCGTTTAGTTCTGCTAATGCTGCTTTAACCTCTTCGTTATGGTCCTTCACTTTTACCTTACGCCATTCCTTAACAATGTTGCCTTCTTTATCAATTAGAAAAGTTGAACGTTCAATTCCGTAATATTCTTTACCAAACATTTTTTTCAAAACCCATACACCATACTGCTCACATACTTTGTGCTCGGTATCTGCTAATAATGAGAATGGCAGATCATGTTTAGCGATAAATTTTGTATGACGCGTCTCATCATCTGCGCTAACTCCTAAAATTACTGCGTCCAATCCCTCGTACGTAGGATAATCATCGCGGAAATTGCACGCCTGTGTTGTGCAGCCAGGCGTCATATCTTTAGGATAAAAATACAATACTACATAGTTGCCTCTGAAGTCACTTAGGCTAACGGGTTCCCCGTTTTGATTGTTTAATGTAAAATCTGGTGCTTGTTTAATCATTTTAATTTCCTCCTTACATCGTTTTCTACTCTAACTATGCCAACAATTGCGCTGACATTCAAATTGTTTGGCGAATTTGTTTTATTACGTCTACAATAGAGGTTAGTTATAACTAGGAGGAATTAGCATGGATTTTACTAAATCAGAGGCTTTATATGAAGAAGCTCAAAAACATATTGTTGGTGGCGTTAATAGCCCATCACGTTCGTATCGCGCTGTAGGTGGTGGTGCCCCTGTAGCAATGGAGCGCGGCGAGGGTGCTTATTTTTATGACATTGATGGCAACCGTTATATTGATTACCTAGCGGCTTACGGTCCTATCGTAACAGGGCATGCACATCCTCATATTGCAAAAGCTATCACACATGCGGCAACAACAGGTACATTATTTGGTACAGCTACAACGCATGAAGTGAAGTTTGCTAAAATGTTGAAGGATGCTATCCCTTCGATGGATAAAGTACGCTTTAACAACTCAGGCACTGAAGCTGTAATGACAACGATTCGTGTAGCTCGTGCTTATACAGGACGCACTAAGGTTATGAAATTTGCAGGTTGCTACCACGGTCACTTTGACTTAGTATTAGTTGCTGCTGGCTCTGGCCCTGCGACACTTGGCACACCTGACTCAGCAGGTGTAACGAAGGAAACAGCCGCTGAAGTTTTAACAGTGCCTTTTAATGACCC
This sequence comes from Lysinibacillus sp. BF-4, assembly GCF_000743635.1. Lineage (NCBI taxonomy): Bacteria > Bacillati > Bacillota > Bacilli > Caryophanales > Bacillaceae > Lysinibacillus > Lysinibacillus sp. BF-4. The sequence continues at coordinate 1,698 of NZ_JPUW01000040.1, forward strand.
AGAGGCATTTAAAGCTGCTATGAAAAAATGGGGTAATGAATTGGCTGCAATTTTAATCGAACCAATCGTTGGCAACTTCGGTATTGTCGAGCCTAACAAAGGCTTCCTTGAGCTAGTTCACGAGCTAGCGAAGGAATACGGAGCACTAACGATTCATGATGAAGTCATTACAGCTTTCCGCTTCCACTATGGTGCTGCGCAAACTTTACTTGGCTTAACGCCTGATTTAACAGCGCTTGGTAAAGTCATTGGTGGCGGTCTACCTATTGGTGCTTACGGTGGCCGCAAAGAAATTATGGATACTGTTGCTCCACTGGGCCCAGCCTACCAAGCTGGTACAATGGCTGGCAACCCTGCTTCAATGCAAGCAGGTATTGCTTGTCTAGAAGTATTACAAACACCTGGCATCTATGAAGAAATGGATCGCCTTGGTAAAATTTTAGAGGACGGTGTTGTAGCGCTAGCTAAAAAGCATGGCGTTACAGTTAGCGTTAACCGTGTTAAAGGCGCTCTCGCTGTATACTTTACAGACGAAGTTGTCGAAAACTACGAGCAAGCTGAAAACTCAGATGGTGAAATCTTTGGCCGCTTCTTTAAATTAATGCTACAACAAGGCATTAACTTTGCTCCGTCTCGCTACGAGGCTTGGTTCTTAACAACTGAACACACTGAAGAAGATGTAAATGAAACATTACGTGCAGTAGATTACGCCTTCTCTCAACTATAATAGATAGTAGCGGTTAACTTCGGTTGACCGCTACTCTTGTTTTACGATACATTTACAGTAACTATTGTACAGAGAGGAATAACCGTATGAAATTAGGTGCTCGCGTTCTTAAAACGGGGGTCGCCATTGTCTTTGCTTTATTTTTAGCAGAGCTTTTAAACCTCCCCGCCCCAATCTTTGCAGGAATCGCAGCAATCTTTGCTATTCAGCCATCAATCTATCGCTCTTATTTAACTATTATTGAGCAGATGCAAGCCAACTTAATTGGTGCTACCATCGCGGTTATCTTTAGCTTAGTGTTTGGTCACCAAATTGTAGCGATTGGTATTGCTGTTATTTTAACAATCAGCTTAATGCTAAAATTCGGGTTAGAAAAATCCTTGTCACTCGCACTTGTTACAGTGGTAGCCATTATGGAAGTACAAAGTGATGACTTCCTAACATTTGCGCTAATTCGTTTCGCTACGATTTTAGTTGGTGTACTTGCCGCATTTGTTGTCAATTTAATTTTTATTCCACCACGCTATGAAACAAAGCTTTTTAAAAAAATCTACTTTTTACAAGACGATATCATTCGTTGGACACGCCTCGCGATTCGCCAAGCATCTGAGCACACGTCTACTAAAACAGCGTTAGTTAAATTTAAAGAACGTATGAATCGCGTCGAAACTTTTTATGGCTTTTATAAAGAGGAGCGCAATTATTTTAAGCATAAAAAATATGTAAAAGCCCGAAAACTCGTTGTGTATCGCCAAATGATTACTACATCTAAAAAAAGCCTTGAACTCTTGCAACGTCTGCACAAACACGAAAACGAAATTGCGCAGTTACCTGACCAGTTTCATTTAATGATTCAAGAGCGCTTAGACTTTTTACTAACCTACCACGAGCAATTATTACTAAAATATACAGGTAAGTTAAAGCCTGAGCACAGTGAGTGGTATGATAAAACTGACTATATTCAGCGTACGGAGTTAATGGATATTTTTATTAAACAAATTTCTATTGCTTACGAAGAAGAAGAAACCGAATTTTCGAGTTATCACTTACTCTATATCTTGTCACGTATCCTTGATTACGAAGAAAATCTAGAGCACCTCGATACCTTAATCGTGGCTTACCAAAATTACCATGGTGAAGAAATCAACTTAGAACTTGAGGATGAAGTTTATTAAAACTAAAACAAGGCTTGCATAAATTATGCAAGCCTTGTTTTTTTGTGCTAATTAATTTTTCATTTTAGGATCAAAAGCATCTCGTAATCCATCGCCCATTAAATTAAATCCAAGAACTACCAACATAATAGATAGTCCTGGAAAAATCATCGTCCATGGCGCTGTTATAAAGTAGCTACGCGCATCTGCAAGCATTTTTCCCCACTCCGGTTGGGGTGGTTGTGCACCTAACCCTAAAAAACCTAAAGCTGCAGCTTCTATGATTGCTGTTGCAATCGCTAACGTTCCTTGAACAATTACAGGCGTCATAGAGTTTGGCAAAATATGCGAAAATAAAATACGCATATCCGACATACCAATTGCTTTTGCTGCTGTAATATACTCTTCTTCTTTAATACTAAGAACACGCGAGCGTATCAAACGTCCAAAGTTAGGCACATTAATTATTGCAATTGCAATCAAAGCATTTTGTAATGACGGTCCTAAAACTGCTACAATTGCGATAGCTAACAGTATACTTGGAAAAGCTAACAAAATATCAAACAAACGTGAAATTACCGTATCAACCCAACGCCCATAATAGCCTGCTATAATGCCAAGTAGACTTCCAATAATTGCCGATGCAACTACAGAAAGAAAGCCAACTAATAATGAAATACGGGCGCCCAAAATAACACGTGAATAAACATCTCTACCTAAATCATCGGTGCCAAACCAATGCTCAGCAGAGGGTGCCTGTAATTTATTTGTAAGCATTTGTTCATTTATCCCTTGCGGTGCCACTATAGGTCCAAAAATAGCTAATGTTACGAAAAACAATACGATTGATGCACCAATGAGGGCAATTTTATTTTTTTTGAAGCTACGCCAGCCATCACGCCAAGGCCCTGTTTTACGCTCTTTCACTTGCTTTTTTGGTGTTACAACTGCTTCAGACATAATCAATCCCTCCTCATTTATATTTGATGCGCGGATCAATAGCACTATACAAAATATCTACAATTAAATTAATCATGACAAATAAAAATGCAATAATTAGTACACCCGATTGAATAACTGGATAATCACGGAAGCCGATTGCATCATAAACATAACGACCAACACCTGGCCAGCTAAAGATAGTCTCTGTTAAAATCGCGCCTCCTAATAACATGCCTGATTGCAAGCCAATTACTGTTAATACTGGGATGATTGCATTTTTTAATGCATGCTTGTAAACAACTACAAACATTTTTTGTCCTTTGGCACGCGCAGTACGTACATAATCTGAACGCATAACCTCTAACATGCTCGACCGCGTCATACGCGCTATAATTGCCATCGGTATGGTTGCTAAAGCCATTCCGGGTAAAATTAAATGGCGTATCGTAGTAATAAACTGATCGAAGCGCCCTTGTATTAGGGTATCAATCAAGTAAAAATGCGTAATACTTGTAACAGGATCCCTAACATCACCACGCCCTGAAATTGGCAACCAACCTAACTCTGTACCAAATGCCCACTGTCCCATAAGCCCTAACCAAAATATTGGTACTGATACACCAATTAGTGCAATAATCATCGCAGCATAATCAAACCATGAATTTTGAAACCAAGCGGAAATAATCCCAGCATTTACACCAACTACAATTGCAATGATCATGGCGAAAATTGCAAGCTCTGCTGTTGCAGCTAGATAAGGATAAATCTCTTCTGTAATAGGCACCTTTGTTCGAATAGATTCACCTAAGTCTCCTGTTAAAATACCACCCAAATAATCAAAGTATTGTACATACCAAGGATTATCTAATCCTAAACTTGCGCGCAACGCCGCTTTCGCTTCCACAGTTGCTTGTTGCCCTAAAATAACTTGTGCAGGGTCACCAGGAATAGCGCGGATCATAAGAAACACAATAAATGACATTCCGAGCAAGACGGGGATTAGTTGCAATAACCGTTTTCCAATATAGTGAAGCATACTCCTCACCTCTTTTTAATTTCTTGTTGTCAATAACTATGCAAAACAAAAGAAGGAAGGGAAGCTTCCCTTCCTTCTTTTCACAATCATTTAAGCTCTACTTCTAATAATTTATCCGAGCTCGTTGGGTGTGCTACATAATTGCTTACCTTCGCTGTTGCTGCAAGTAATGGTGTTGAATGTGCAAGTGGAATCCACGGTGCATCCTCATGAATAATTTCTTGCGCTTTTTTATACATCTCATTACGTTTAACCTCATCTACCTCTGTTTGTGCATCTGTTAATAACTTGTGTAGTTCATCATTTTTATAAAATGTATAGTTATTACTGCCAATATTATCTTCATCTAATAATGTATAAAGGAAGTTATCAGCATCACCATTATCACCTGTCCATCCTAATAAGAATGAATCAGCATCGCCTGCAGTTGCTTTTTCTAAATAAGTTGCCCACTCAAAAGATACAATTTTAGCTTTTAAACCTACATCTTCAAAATTCTTTTGAATCGCTTCTGCAATTTTTTGTCCATCTGGCATGTATGGACGTGGCACGGGCATAGCCCATAATTCAAACTCTTCACCTTTATAACCCGCTTCTTTTAATAATTCTTTAGCTTTTTCCGGATCATATGGATATGCTTTAATATCTTCATTGTGTGCCTCTAATACTGGTGGTAACGGTGTATTAGCTACTTCTGCATAACCTTCAAAGAAAGCATCTACAATTGCTTTTTTATCCACAGCGTAGTTTGCTGCTTGACGTACTAACTTGTCATCAAAAGGTTTACGCGAAACAGTTAAACCAAAGTAACCAACATTCATTGAAGGTCGCTCAATTAATTGAAGCTGATCATTACCTTTAACACCCTCAGCATCCGATGGATTAATACCATCTGCCACATCAATGCTCCCTGCTGACAATTCATTTAAACGTGCTGAGTTATCAGGAATTGCACGATAAATAATTTTGTCTAACTTTGGTAAACCTTCAACATGGTATCCATCAAATTTCTCAATCGTTACAGCATCATTACGTTTCCACTCTACAAATTTAAATGGACCTGTACCTATAGGCGCCTCTGCCATTTTCTTTTCATCCGTTTCAAAAGCTGTTGGACTCAGCATAGCAAACGCTGACATCGCAATATTACGTAAAAACGGTGCCTGTGGAGTACTTAGTTTAAATACAACAGTATGCTCATCTTCAGCTGTTACTGACTCAATAACATCCTTTTCATCTAAGCGAAACTGTGAGTGATAATAAGCAAACTTATCATCGCCATTTTTCCAACGCTCTACGTTTTTTACAACAGCTTCTGCATTAAAATCTGTATCATCATGGAATTTAACACCTTGCTTTAATTTAAATGTGTATGTTAGTCCGTCATCACTTTTCTCCCACGACTCTGCTAATAGTGGGTTTAACTCCATATTATCTTTACCAAAATCAACTAGTGTTTCTGTAACATTTACGAGTACTTTATACGACTCTCCATCAGTTACAATCGCAGGATCTAGCGCTACAGAATCACCACCACGCCCAAATACTAACGTGCCGCCGTCTTTTGTTCCACTATCAGTCTCACCTTCTTTACCTCCGCCAGTTTCTTTACTTTTATCCCCACACGCAGCTAACACCATAGTTAATGCCAAAGCAATTAATAACCCTATCCTCATCACTCTTTTACTTTTCAAACTAACCCCTCCTCTTTGATCTATATCATTGCGCTCCATCATATAAATGACAGGCTACAGAATGACCTTGCTTTACTTCTATCATTTGCGGTACTTCTTGAAGACAGCGCTCCATTTTAAATGGACAACGTGTATGGAACGTACAACCACTAGGTGGATTTGAAGCACTTGGTATATCCCCATCTAATAGCTTTACTTCTCGAGTGAAATCAGGATCGGGCACAGGCACAGAGGCTAACAATGCTTGTGTATAAGGGTGTAGTGGTTCACCGTAAAGTGACTCACTCACCGCAAGCTCTACCATCTTACCTAAATACATGACACCCACTCGATTACTGATATGACGCACTACACCTAGGTCATGCGCGATAAACAAATAGGTAAGCCCTAAATCTTTTTGTAATTTCTGCATAAGGTTTAATACTTGTGCCTGTATTGATACATCTAATGCTGACACAGGTTCATCTGCAATAATTAATTTTGGATTTGTCATTAACGCACGAGCAATTCCTATCCGCTGACGTTGTCCTCCACTAAATTGGTGAGGGTAACGATTAATATGATAATCACTCAATCCCACGATTTTTAAAAATTCTGTAACTTTAACTTTTCGTTCTTTTGCATTTCCTAAGCCATGCACGATTAAGGGCTCTTCTAAAATCTTACCAATAGTATGTCGCGGATTTAACGAAGCATAAGGATCTTGAAACACCATTTGAATATCTCTACGCATGGCACGCATATCTTGTTTTGATAGCTCACTAACTTTTCGCCCATCAATCTCGATGCTGCCTCCTGTATTATCAAGTAGTCTCATAATCAGTCTGCCTGTCGTAGATTTGCCACAACCTGACTCACCTACAATCCCTAATGTCTCTCCTTCATAAACTTCAAAGCTAACCCCATCAACCGCTTTTACAACACCAGTTTTCCGTCCTAACATACCTGAGTGAACAGGAAAATGTTTTTGTAAATCTTTCACTTTAACTAATGGTTTACTCATACCAACACCTCCAGCTGCTCTATTAAGAAGCAACGCGCCATTTGTCCACTTGCCACTTCATATAATTTAGGTGTTTCCGTTGTACAACGTGGCATAGCAAATTGACAACGTTCAGCAAAACGACAACCTACTTCAATTGTTCCTGGTTTTGGTACACTACCTGGAATTGAATAGAGTGCTTCTTTTTTAAAACGCATATCTGGTACAGACTGTAGTAACCCTTGTGTATAAGGGTGTGCAGGGTTTTTAAATAAATCCTGAACATGTGCTTCTTCCACAATTTGTCCTGCATACATTACGATTACACGTTCACATGTTTCAGCTACTACACCTAAATCATGGGTAATTAACATAACTGCGGTATTTAATTGATCATTTAAATTTTTCATAAGTTGTAATATTTGCGCCTGTATTGTAACATCCAGTGCTGTTGTAGGCTCATCTGCTATCAATACCTTAGGGTTACATACCAATGCCATTGCAATCATGACACGTTGTCTCATCCCACCTGACAATTGATGTGGGTAATCCTTTAGTAAGGCTTCTGCACGTGGTAGCCCTACCAATTTAAGAATCTCAATTGCACGCGCTCTCATTTGTTGTTTTGACCATTTTTTATGATGAATACGAATAGCCTCTAATAGTTGATTACCAATAGTAAATAAAGGATTAAGTGACGTCATAGGCTCTTGAAAAATCATAGCTATATCCTTACCACGGACACGACGCATTTCTTTATCTGTTAATTTAACAAGATCCTTGTCTTCAAATAAAATTTGTCCGTTAGTTATTTTACCGGGTGGACTTGGAATGAGCCGCATAACAGATAATGAAGTCACACTCTTACCACTACCCGATTCTCCTACGATGCCAAGTATTTCTCCCTCGTAAATGGAAAAGCTAATATAATCTACTGCCGGCACTGCACCATCATCTGTAAAAAATGTTGTCTCCAAATTTATAACGTCTAGCACTTTCCTTCTCTCGCTCATTTACTCACCCCCTAAAAAAACAATAAAAACTACTTAGCTATCATAATATACTAAGTTTTCTGTATTTTCTATATATTTTCACATTTTGTTCACTTTTTTATTTCCGCATAAAAAAACTAGCTTGCGATAAACGCAGCTAGCTTATATTGTTAAGTTTTGGATTTTATACAAATCATAGTAAGCACCTTGTTGACGAAGCAACTGTTGGTGAGTGCCTTGCTCAATAACTTTGCCATGCGAGATCACAATAATGCAGTCAGCATGGGTAATTGTTGATAGGCGGTGAGCAATCATAATAGTTGTGCGGTCAGCTGCTAATTTTTCTACGGATTCTTGTATAAGCGACTCACTCTCTAAATCTAGCGCTGATGTGGCCTCATCTAATACTAAGATCGCAGGATTTTTTAAAAATACGCGCGCAATGGCAACGCGTTGTTTTTGACCACCTGATAGTTTAACACCTCGTTCACCAACAGTGGTGTCGTACCCTTGTGGCAAACTTACAATAAAATCATGGGCATTAGCTGCCTTAGCTGCTGCAATCATCTGCTCCTCTGTTGCATTTGGTTGACCCATTAAAATATTTTCGCGAATGGTATCACTAAATAAAATAGTGTCTTGTAGCACTAAGCCAATTTGTTCACGTAGTGATTTGACGGTAACATCTCGCACATCATGTCCATCAATACGCACAGCACCTTCAGACACTTCGTAAAAGCGTGGGATTAAGTTAACAATTGTTGATTTACCACCGCCACTCATCCCTACAAAGGCTACTGTTTCTCCTGCTTTAACAGTAAAATTAACGTCATGCAAAATTTCGCTACCATCTGGGTCATACTTAAAGCTCACATGGTCAAACGCAATATCACCACGTGCGCGCGTTAACTCGTGTGCGCCTTTTTTGTCTTGGATTTCATGAGGCTCATCCATTAGTTCAAACATACGATCCATTGAAGCAATGGCCTGTGTTAATGTTGTCGAAGCACTCACTAAACGACGTAGTGGGCTATAAAGGCGTTCAATATACGCAATAAACGCTACCATCGTACCTACTGAAAGATGCCCGTGAATAACTTGATAGCCTGCGTAACCAATGACAAGTAAAGGTGCAACGTCAGTAATGGTATTGACTACCGCAAAAGACTTAGCATTCCAACGAGTTTGTTTAAGTGATGCATCAAGAAATTCGCCATTCACTTTCGCAAAATTTTCCTGTTCACGCTCTTCTAATGTAAAACTTTTTACTACACTCATTCCTGCTACTCGCTCATGCAAATAACTTTGTACACCCGCTAATGACTTAGAGCGCTCGCGCGTTAATGCGCGCAACTTACCAAAAAAGTAACGCACACTCAGTGCATAAAACGGGAATACAATAAGCGCAACAATTGTTAACTCCACATTAAGCGTTAACATAATGCAAACTGCAATAATAATCGTTGCTAGGTCGAGCCAAACATTCATGAGTCCTGTTACAACGAAATTTTTTGTTTGTTCTACATCATTAATTGTGCGCGAAATAATATCGCCTGTTCGTGAATTGGCATAAAAGCGTAAACTTAGCTTTTGTAAATGCTCATGCATATCACGACGCACATCGTACAGCACCTTGTTGCTGACATGTTGTGCTAAATACTGTCTAAAATACTCAATAGGTGGGCGAATAACGAAGAACACAAAAATAGTACCACCCAACCACCAAAATAATTGTGTTGTTTTTTCTGTGCTTGTTAAATCCGCAGCACCAATAATATCATCAATGACGATTTTAATAAGTAGCGGAATAAATAATGGGATAGCAAATTTAAAAATCCCAATAATAATCGTTACAATAACTTCCCATGTATACGGTTTAACGAAGCGCATATAGCGTTTGATATTATCCAATTTTTTCACGACCTTAGTAAATAAAAATAGGCATTATGTAAATGCCGTACATTCCATTATACCAAAATATTACCTAAAGCATAACTATCTCGCTTGAATAACAAAATAAAAAACATTCGCCTCTAGATTTAGAGACGAATGTTTTTCATTCCATATTTTCTTTAATTTCACGCTGTAAACGATAGCGGCTCGTCCACACATCAATAAAATCTGGCGCAAAGGGCCCTCTTTTTTGTTCAATCCAACTAATCAGTTTGTCGACATTGCGCTTTAAAATTTTATCAATTACATCAGGATACGCCATTTCTCTTTTATGTTGCTCATACTCATCTTCATCAAGCAAAGTGTAAGACATATCAGGGAAAACTTTAATATCCAAATCATAATCAATATACTTAATCGCATCGTTATCAAAGACAAATGGCGAGCTTAAATTACAATAATAATAAACGCCGTCTTCACGCAACATACAAATGACATTAAACCAATGTTCCGCATGAAAATAACAAATAGAAGGCTCTCTTGTTAGCCATGTGCGTCCGTCAGATTCGGTTACAAGTGTACGTTCATTAGCACCAATCACGACGTTTTTTGTACCTTTTAAAATCATCGTCTCTTGCCATACACGGTGGATATGACCGTTGTGCTTGTAACTGTGAATTTGTACCGTTTCTCCTTCTATTGGTATTGCCATAAAACGCCCACCTTTACTGTTGCACTCTTTTTATACTTCATGTTCAATTATAGCAATCCTTGCAGTAAAGGTGTAGGGAGAAGTTCACAATTCTACTTGTTTCTTCACAGCGTCCAGCACTTTTAGCATTGGCACAGGCATTGGCAAACGCTCAATTTCTTCAATTGTTAACCATTTTCCTTCTTGTTGGACAGGTAGTTCAGTTGTAAGGTAACTCTCAATATGCCACACCAAATGGGAGAACACATGCTTAAAGTTCACTAATGGCTCCCCAGATTTGTAGCTCTCATACATAGGAAACTGCCATAAGTTAGCAAGCAATCCCTCTGCTGCACGTTGCTGTACAAAATACGTAGCACCGCGTTGGTGCACGACAACATCATAATTTAATGCCTTTACTTTAGTTTTCTTTGTTTTAATTGGTAACACTTCTGGGTCACCCGCTTCAAAACCAAGGCAAAACTCACGTACAGGGCACAACAAGCAACTTGGTTTACCTTTGGTACAAATTAATGCACCTAGCTCCATTAATCCTTGATTAAAATAAGAAGGATTAGCTTCGTCAATGAGTGCCATTACAGCATCCTCAAATATTTTTTTCGTTTTAGGCTTACTAATATCCTCGCGTATATTAAGTACACGGCTTAAGACGCGCATCACGTTGCCATCAACTGCATGCTCTGGTACACCGTATGCAATACTTAATACCGCTCCTGCTGTATACGGGCCCACACCTTTTAGTTTAGCAATATCATGACGTGTATTTGGTACAATACCTCCGTAGTTTTCGGATACTTCGCGTACTGCAGCTTGCAAATTACGGGCGCGTGAGTAATAGCCTAGCCCCTCCCAATGCTTTAATACTTCTTCTTCTTCTGCATTAGCCAATGCCTCTATAGTAGGAAAGCTCATCATAAAGCGTTCGTAATACGGAATTACTGTATCCACTCTCGTTTGTTGTAACATAATTTCGGATACCCAAATCTTATAAGGGTCGCGTGTCTTACGCCAAGGTAAATCACGATGGTCTTCACTAAACCAAGTAACTAAAGCTTCTTTAAATTGTTGCTTGTAAGGGTAATTCATTGTAACCTCCGTTGTAAATCATTTAATTTAATAGGAAAAGAGTATACAATATATGTATACACGCTTGTTAGTAAATAAGGAGTTGTTTTTATGGATTCTGGCACACACTTGGTCATGGGTATTTCACTTGGTGGCTTAGCGCTTGTTGACCCTGTCGTCGCAAGTGAGCCTGCAACATTTACCGCAGTCATGGCTGGTATGATTATAGGTTCACAAATTCCCGATATTGATACTGTTTTAAAATTACGTAATAACGCGGTTTATATCAGACATCATCGCGGTATTACACACTCCATCCCAGCCGTTTTATTATGGCCGATTTTACTAACGATTATTTTATCGTTTATTTTACCTGACGCCAATGTATTACACTTATGGTTATGGACATTTTTAGCGGTGTTCTTGCATGTCTTCGTCGACATCTTTAACGCATATGGTACACAGGCTCTGCGTCCGTTCTCTAAAAAATGGGTGGCCTTAGGCGTTATTAACACCTTTGACCCTATTATTTTCGGGATTCATTGCTTTGGTTTATTGTTTTGGGCTTTCGGTGCTAACCCTGTTATCACCTTTAGCATCATGTACGTTATTATTATCGGCTACTATGTACTACGCTTTGCGGTACAAGGTGCTGTTAAACACGCTGTACACTCTGTAATACCAGACGAAAACTACGTAATTGTAGCACCAACTATGCGCTTCTTTGAATGGCGTGTAGCAGCGGCATCTGACACTCACTATTATGTGGGGCGCGCATATCGTCGCTCTGTAACAATCTATGATAAATTTAAAATTCATCCTATTCCACAAACACCAATGGTACAGGCAGCTCTTAAGGATAGTAATCTCGATTCATTTTTATCCTTCTCTCCGCTTTATCGTTGGGAAATTAGCGAGCTACCTAACGGATTAACAGAGGTGCGTTTAATCGACCTTCGCTACCGTAGTGATAATCGCTATCCATTTGTTGCTGTTGCGCATATGGATGAGGATAATAATGTAGTAACGTCTTACACAGGTTGGATTTTTAGTGAAGACAAGCTACAAAAAAAATTACAAATTGGTTCTAGCCAATAAGGAGATATTAAATGAAACTTGATATGGTTGGTATTATCGTACGCGACTTGCCACAGTCTATCACATTTTATCAACAGCTTGGCTTTAGTGTAGCTGAGCGCCTTGATAATTATGCAGAGCTAATAAATGATGGCGTACGCATTTCACTTAACACTACGCAAATGATTACACAGGTTTATGGCTTTGAACCAACCTTAACAGGCGAAAAAATCGAACTTGCCTTTCGCTGTGATACACGTGCAGAAGTAGATGCTCTTTGCTTAAAATTACAGCACGTAGTAGTTAAACAACCTTGGGATGCCTTTTGGGGGCAATATTATGCCATCATTAAAGACCCCAACGGTAATTTACTTAGCTTATTTCACGAGTAAAAAGAACAACAAAAGTAAAAAGTTGAAGCGAATTTAACATCGCTTCAACTTTTTTTGTCGTTCTATCAACTAACAAGGAATACATCCAAGTTTCGTTTTTATTGTTCTAACAATGCCGCAAACTTAGGGTTTTTACTAGCAAATAAATGCAATTTATCACCATAGCTTGTAATGAGTTGGTCTACTAATTTTGCTGTATGCTCGGCACTTTTATAATCATAACCTGCTTTTGCAGAGCTAGCTTCATAGTCGCTCCATAATAGCTCGACCCACGTACGGGCGCGCTCCTCGCTCATTTCAGGATTCATACCCGCAAGCTTAACTGTTAATTGCTCAATAAATTGTTGCATATTATTTCCCTACCTTCATTGGTGCTAACATCGAAATTGGAATCGCTTCCTCATATTTATCACTGCCTAAACGGTGACCCCATGCAAAGCGTCCTTTTAGTCGATCTACTTGGAAAAACTCTCCTGGCGCACCATCTAAACGATACATCTCACCAACAACAATAGTTGCTGGATCTATTAAATACGCAGCTGCCATTAATGCTTTGCGCTCATACACCGCAAATTCATTTACAATACCTAGTTGCTCAGCCTTACGTGCTTTTTCTTTTAAGTTAGCAATTTCCTGACGCAGTTCATGCTCGTCCATTGCAGCATATAACTCACTCATAGCGCACTCTCCTTTTGTTCAATAAACGTATCAATTATATCACTTGGGAAGCCCTTTTGGTACAATGCCTGTTTGACTTTCATTTTGAGTTCGTAGCCTGTTGCCTTACGTGCATACTTATCCCAAATTTTATCACCTTGTTTTTCAATCATTGTATCCCAATCTTCCTCATCGCGTGTAATAGGCGTTGCTGCAATCGCATCAGTAATCACTTCAAAGCTATAACCTTTACGCATTAAGTTATCTCTAATTTTTTGCTTTACTTGCGCTGGAGTTTTACTATGCTCACTACGTGCAACCTTTTGAGCAAGTTGTGTAGCAATCTCTACTTGCTCAGCGTGCCCAAACTCATCAAGGACCGCTTCACGCGTTTGGTCACTAATGCCCTTGCGCTTTAAGTCTTGTGCAATTGCTCTAGGCCCTTGTTTTGCCGCATTCTTCTTTGTATTCATAAAGGCTGTCGCAAACGCCTCATCATTTAAAAAGCCATAGTCTTTTAATTTAACGATGGCTTCTAATATTACAGCCTCGCCAAAGTCATCTTTCAACTTCTCCTTTACCTCATGCTCACTACGCATGCGGAAGGATAAAAAGTGAAGCGCGCGATTAAATGCCTTCCGAATTTCGTCCTCGTAATTAATTTCTCCGATTTCTTCATTCGTTAGCATTTTATCCTTTGTTAACTCAAATTTAATTAACACTGCCTCATCCACAGGAAAAGCATACTCATCATCTAAAAAAATATTGTAACGCTCGGCATTATTTTTTTGACGGGTAATTTTAGTAATAACACGCATATACTCACCTCTCTACCTAGTTTAACAGATTTTTTACACATACTACGTGCAAAAGTTGGGTATAGTAAAGACAGTATGTTTACTTAAAAGGAGGATGCATTATGAAAGTTGTTATTTCAGGAGGAACTGGCTTTGTAGGTACAGCATTAACTGCTTTATTAAAGGACGAGGGACATGACGTTATCATTTTAACGCGTGGCGAAAGTAAAGTGCAGGATGGTGTACAGTACGTACAATGGCTAAGTGCTACAAGTCACCCTGCAGATGAAATCAAGCAGGCAAATGCTTTTGTTAACCTTGCGGGTGTTTCACTCAACAGTGGTCGCTGGACTGAGAAGCGAAAGTTTGAGATTTATGACAGTCGTATGCAGGCGACAATTGCGATTGCCGAAATTATTGAGGCACTAGATACTCAACCTGAAGTGCTTGTAAATGCGAGCGCTGTTGGCATTTATCCTACGTCTACCTTAGCCATTTATACAGAATCAAGCTCTGTCATTGCTGATGATTTTTTAGGGCAAACTGTACATGATTGGGAACGAATGGCACATCGTGTTGAACGCTTTGGCGTACGCGTAGCTACAGGCCGCTTCGGTGTTATTTTAGGTCGTGACGAAGGAGCTCTCCCTATGATGGCACTGCCTTATAAAATGCATGTTGGTGGCGTTGTTGGCTCAGGTGAACAATGGCTGTCTTGGGTGCATGTTGAAGATGTTGCGCGTGCACTTTACTTTGCCATCACAACTACTAACTTAGAAGGTCCATTTAATATCACAGCGCCTCAACCACTTCGCATGAAGGAGTTTTCGTATGTGCTTAGCGTAATTTTACAAGAAAGTGACTGGCTCCCTGTGCCCGAGTTACCTTTAAAACTTGCTTTAGGTGAACAAAGTAAACTTGTGCTTGAAGGACAACATGTACTTGCGAGTAAATTAGAAAAGCACGCGTTCACATTTAACTACCCTACTGCTTACGAAGCACTAGAAAACATTTACGGTTAAAGATATATTCGTTATAATGAACGGATAACTATAAAAGGACGTGGATTTTTTGACACAAACCATCATGAAAGTCGGGCAACGATTTCCTCTAACGATTAAACGCTTAGGCATTAACGGCGAGGGTGTAGGCTTTTTTAAACGTAACGTAGTATTTGTAAAAGGGGCTATCCCTGGTGAAGTTGTTACTGCTGAAGTAACAAAGCTATCAAACAATTTCGCTGAAGCTAAAATTGTACAGCTCCGCGAAAAATCACCAGCACGCCAAACGCCACCATGTGTCGTATATGAAGAGTGTGGCGGTTGCCAATTACAGCACATGACATATGATAAGCAGCTTGTGGAGAAGCGCGATATCATTGTGCAAGCTATGGAGCGCTATGCAAGTCGCCTAGCTGAAACAACCGAGATTCGTCCAACTATTGGTATGGATGAGCCTTGGCATTACCGTAACAAGAGTCAATTCCAAGTACGTAAAGAAGGCAAGCGTGTGTATGCTGGTTTATTTGCTTCAGGTACACATAAATTACTTAATATTAATGATTGCCTTGTACAACACCCTGTAACTTCTAAAATTACTGTAGCTACACGTAAAATTATTCAAAAACTTAACATCCCTGTTTATGATGGCAAATCATTAGACGGTATCATCCGTACAATCGTTGTGCGTACAGGTATTGCTACAGGGCAAACACAAGTTGTGTTAGTGACAACACGTAAAGATGTACCTCATTTAGAAGAGCTTGTAACACGTATGAAACGTGCAGATGATAGTATTGTATCTATCACACAAAACATTAACCGTGATAAAACAACTTTAGTATTTGGTGAAGAAACGATTACCCTATTTGGTAAAGATACAATCCACGAAGAGCTTGGCGAGTTTGGCTTTGATTTATCATCACGCGCCTTCTTCCAACTGAATCCAAAACAAACGGTTAATTTGTATAATGAAATTAAAAAAGCCGCAGCACTTACTGGTGAAGAAACTGTTGTCGATGCTTATTGTGGCGTAGGTACAGTTGGTTTATGGCTTGCGAAAGATGCTAAAGAGGTTCGTGGTATGGACGTTATTCCAGACAGCGTACAAAATGCGCGCGACAATGCTAAAAAGCACGGTCTTACACATACAAAATATGTGACAGGTACAGCTGAAGATGTATTAGCTCGTTGGAAGAAGGAAGGCTTTACACCTGACGTTATTACAGTTGACCCACCACGTACAGGTCTTGCACTTTCATTTATTAATACAGTTAAAAGCTTAAAGCCACAACGCTTCGTCTATACTTCATGTAACCCTTCGACACTGGCGAAGGATTTAAATGAATTAGCTAAGTTATATACAGTGGATTATATTCAACCCGTTGATATGTTCCCACAAACTTCTCAAATTGAAGCTGTTGTTAGCTTAAGCCTACGATAAAAAAAGCTTGCTTATTTCACCTATTGCTTTATAATAGGAATCTAGGTGCCAAACCTTAGTAACGAGCAATAGCTTGTTACAACCAAAGATGCCATAACAGCGCGGATAGCTGGGCATCTTTGTTTTTATGAGCGGGTGGATGAGCCCCGCTCTTTTTAATTTAATTAATTAAAGCCCTGATGACAGCTTGTCATCAGGGCTTATTTTTATTTATTATTGCTTACGCAACATGCGCAGGCCATTTAAAATAACTAAAATCGTACTGCCTTCATGTCCGATAACACCGAGCGGTAAATCCACAACTTGTAAAAAGTTTGAGATAATAAGTGCCGCAATTACAGTGATAGAGAAAATGATATTTTGTTTTACAATGCGTTGCATTTTTCGCGATAGCTTAATTGCATACGCAATTTTAGACAAATCGTTTTTCATTAAGACTACGTCTGCTGTTTCTAGTGCAACATCCGTACCCTCACCCATCGCGATACCTGTTGTAGCAGTAGCAAGTGCTGGTGCATCATTAATACCGTCACCAACCATCCCTACAAACTTATCTTCTGCTAAATACTTTTTAATATGTGTTACTTTAGTTTCTGGTAAGCACTCAGCAACATAGTCATCCACGCCTGCCTCTTTAGCAATAACGCGCGCTGTTGTTTCGTTGTCACCTGTTAACATTACTACTTTAACGCCAAGCTCTTTTAAAGCAGCTACTGCCTCTTGTGCTTCCTTACGCACTGTATCCTTTAGTGCTACCATAGCTACAATGCCCTCAGCATCACTCATAAAGATAACTGTTTTACCTTCACTTGCTAAACGAGCGGCAGCGCCATCCGCAAAGCTTTCTGCTTGTTCTTTACCTACAAAATCTGGTTTGCCTACTGTATAAGCATGATTATTAACTATAGCTTTTATGCCCCAACCTGGTACGTCCTCGATTTCGGGATGTCCAAAGTCTGTTAAACCTTGTTGACGTGCATGCAGTGTGATTGCTTGCGCAAGTGGGTGATTGGACTGTGCTTCAATACTCGCCAGTGTTAACAATGCCTCTTCAAATGCTATACCATCGCGCACAAGTACATCTGTTACCTCTGGTTTGCCTTGTGTTAATGTGCCTGTTTTATCAACTGCTAATACATTTAATACACTTAAGTGCTCAAGGTGTAAACCACCTTTAAACAAAATCCCGTTTTTTGCACCATTTGAAATGGCCGCAAGTGTTGCTGGCATAATTGATGCAACAAGCGCACAAGGAGAAGCTACCACGAGTAATACCATCGCTCGGTAAAATGTTGTTGTCCAATCCCAACCTAATAAGTAATGTGGTAAAAACATCATTACTACAACAGTAATTAAGACAATATTGACATACGTGCCCTCAAATTTTTCGATAAATTGTTGAGACGGTGATTTTTCACTCTGTGCCGATTGTACAAGTGCAATAATTTTTTGGAACAATGATTCATCATTTGATTTTGTCATCTCCATTGTAACAGCACCATTTAAGTTTACAGTGCCCGCAAAGACATCGTCACCAACACTTTTTGACACTGGCAATGGCTCACCACTTATCGCTGCCTCATCAATTGACGTGCTCCCTTTAATAATGACACCATCCGCTGGCACGCGCTCACCAGGTTTAATTAGTAGGTGATCACCTTTTACTAACGTCGCCACCGCTACTTTCATAGGCTCAAACCCTCCACGTACTAACCACGCTTCTTCAGGTTGCATATCCATTAATGACGAAATTTCCTTATGACTTTTATTCATCGCATACGTTTCTAATGCCCCACTCATCGCAAAAATAAAGATAAGTATTGCACCCTCTGCCCAGTAACCAATAATAGCTGAACCAATTGCCGCTAAAATCATAAGCAACTCTACATTCAATCGCTTATCCGCTAAAGTATCTTCAATACCTTCTTTTGCTTTAGCAAAGCCACCAATAATAAAGGCGGTTAAGTAAGCTATGACTGCCGATGTATGTAAGCCCACAGTATCTAAGCGCCAAGCAATCAAAATAATAATACCTGAAGCAATTGCTGCGATTAATTCTGCATGTTCCGCTATTTTCTCATTTAATGATAATTTTTCTCGTTTAGAATTATTCATAGTATCCTCCTTGATAATGAATTTCAATTTCAAAACCTCTAATCAACAATGTTTATCACATATCGATTACCTATACGAGATTTCTTTAATTTATAATAATTATAACAAAGAAAAAATTACAATCAACCATTTTATACCGATAAACATTATCACTAAACACAAAAAAAGCGCTACCCCTTGATGCACAAAGGATAGCGCTAAAAAAGTATTTTTCTAATTGAGAATGCGCATTAATTAGAACACGCGTTCAGCATGTTTTGCTAATTTTTCTAATGAAGATTTATCAACATCCGCATGTAATGAGTTGCCATGAGAGTCCATTGTTACAACAGCTGTGAAATCTTCCACACCTAAGTGCCACATTGCCTCTGGAATACCAAACTCAATTAAATCAACACCATCTACTGATTTAATACAGTCTGCATAATACTGTGCTGCACCACCGATAGCATTTAAGTATACGCCGCCGTGTTCTTCAAGTGCTGCTAATGTTTTTGGTCCCATACCACCCTTACCAATTACCGCACGGATACCATAGCGTTTCATGATATCGCCTTGGTATGGCTCTTCACGAATTGAT
The DNA here is from genome assembly GCF_000743635.1 of Lysinibacillus sp. BF-4. Lineage (NCBI taxonomy): Bacteria > Bacillati > Bacillota > Bacilli > Caryophanales > Bacillaceae > Lysinibacillus > Lysinibacillus sp. BF-4. The sequence goes on from NZ_JPUW01000040.1 coordinate 20,955, forward strand.
GTTGTTGGGCCAGCTGCTTTAACTGTCCAGTTATCATTGTCGTCTTTTGCCATTACAGGACCACAGTGATAAATGATTTGACCATTTAAATCTACTGGTGCTTCAACACCCTCACCCATTAAATGATGATGAATTGCGTCGCGACCTGTGTACATACGACCCGTAATCGATACAACGTCACCTACATTTAATTCACGAATTTGCGCTTCAGTAATCGGTGCTTGTAGTTTTACTACCTTTTGACCTGATGTATCTGCCGCTGCTTCATCCTTAAATGTAATTTTTTCGCCGTCTTGGTAATGCCAATCCATGATTTCACCTGTTTGTGCATTAACATCAATCGCCATACGACGGTAAGCCCAGCAATTGTAGGCTACTGATACATAAAATGATGCAGGGATACGGTTCATGACACCAATTTTACAACCTAATAATGTTGCTTCCCCACCAAAGCCCATTGTACCAATACCAAATGTATTTGATGTTTTAACAACGTAATCTTCTAATTTTGCAAGATCAGCATTTGGATTTGTATCATCCACACTGCGGAATAATTGTTCTTTTGCAAGATCATAACCAGATGAACGGTCCCCACCAATACCTACGCCAATAAAGCCTGCAGAACAGCCTTGACCTTGTGCTTGGTATACAGAGTGTAAAATACACTTACGAATGCCGTCTAAATCACGACCTGCACGTCCTAAGCCTTCAAGCTCTGTTGGTAAGCTGTATTGAATATTTTTGTTTTCACAGCCACCGCCCTTAAGGATTAGCTTTACTTCTACATAATCTTTTTCCCATTGCTCATACTTAATAACAGGTAGGCCATTACCTAAGTTATCGCCACTGTTTTCGCCTGTTAATGAATCTACTGAGTTTGGACGAAGTTTTGCATCTTTCGTTGCTTGTGCAATCGCTTTCTTAATTACTGAAGTAATTTCCATTTGGTTTACGCCAACAGGAGTTTTAATTTTAAATGTTGGTAACCCCGTGTCTTGGCAGATTGGTGAAACATTATCTTCCGCCATTACGATATTATTTGTGATTGTGTCTAAACTCATAGCTGCACGAGTGCCTGCATTTTCCGCTTCTTTTGCTGCTTTAATTGCACGGCGCACGTCTTTCGGTAAGTTTGTTGATGTTTCTGTCACTAAATCGTAAATACTTTTTTCCAATGTTGCTAAGTTCATGGATTATTTTCCCCCTGTAAAAAATAATAGTTACATCCTTACCTAGTATACTACCTTCTTGGTACGAAAAAAAGAGCACAGGCTTGTGCTCTTTAACAATTACGCTTCTTTAATTTTTTCTTCTAGCTCATCCATCATCGAAATTAAACGGTCAATATCTTCGACTTGTGTCGTTTCTGGATCCATTCCATCAAGAATATCTAAAAAATTTTCTAGGCGTTCTTTTAAATAATTGACTTTAGTTGTCTCTGACATGTGTACGCACCTCTTTCATACCTTCATCGTAAAATAAAACGCTAACAAAAAAATGAGCCAAAAGTAATGTATTTATAGACAGAAAATTAATTTTATTCACAGATATTACAAATATACATCTCCTCATTCATATTTCGCGAACAAATATTCATACAGAAATATGTTTATGCATCGGTTACTTTCATCAAGCTAAATGCTTATTAAATATAGGTTTAACGCTTTTCTTCTTTGTGTTAGGATGTATAAAAAACAGCATAAAGTTTGGAGGCACCTTATGACAATACATAAAGAAGAAGCTAAGAGAAGATTTTGGATTATCGTTGCGATTGTTTCGATTTCTGGATTTTCTCAAGGCATGCTGTTACCTTTAATTTCGGTTATTTTTGAACAAGCTGGCGTATCTTCTACAATTAATGGGCTACACGCTACTGGTTTATACATTGGTGTACTACTCGTATCACCATTTTTAGAACAACCACTGCGCAAATTTGGCTATAAACCAATTATTTTAGTAGGCGGCGCTATTGTGTTTAGCTGTTTGCTACTGTTTCCATTATGGCAAAATGTTTGGTTTTGGTTTGCACTACGTCTATTGATTGGCGTTGGGGATCAAGCGCTACATATTTCAACACAAACGTGGATCACTAGCTCCTCAGCGCGCAGCAACTTAGGTAAGAGTATGGCCATTTACGGTCTATCTTTTAGCGTTGGCTTTGCAATAGGACCATTAATGGTGAACTTACTTAACGTTTCGCAAGCATTTCCATTTATTTTATCATCTGTACTTTGTTTAATCGCATGGTCACTCGTCTTTTTTGTGCAAAATGAAAAACCTGAGCGCTTACGTGGTAACCCAGGTGAGGAGGGGTTAAAGCGTTATACAGCAACCATACTGATTGCTTGGGTCGCTTTTTTAGGTCCTTTTGTGTACGGTTTCCTTGAGTCATCTTTAAACGCTTTGTTTCCCGTATATGCAATGCGTAATGGCTTCACCCCATCATTAGTGCCCCTAATGTTATCTATCTTTACATTGGGTGGCATCGTGACGCAAATCCCACTTGGCATGCTCGGCGATAAAATTGGTCGCCGTAAGATTTTACTTATGGGGTTTTTTGTGAGTGGTTTTGTGTTTTTACTCGCAAGTTTCGTTGAACAAAGTGAATGGCTCGTGATGCTGTGCTTCTTCCTTGCAGGCACTGTCGTAAGCTCTGTATTCTCACAGGGGATTTCGTATATGGCAGATTTAACACCTAAACATTTATTACCCACAGGTAACTTACTTTGTGGTATCGCCTTTAGTATAGGTAGTTTAATTGGGCCTATTATTGGTGGTATGTTTATTGAGCATGTTGCACATATTAGTTTTTTACTGTTTATAGCTGTAGTTTTATTTTTTATGTGGGCTATTTTATATTTCTTTGGCAAAGCACCAAAAAAGAGGCTGGGA
>NZ_JPUW01000041.1:0-22399 GCF_000743635.1 Lysinibacillus sp. BF-4
TTGGCTCAATGAAACGAAAAACATCGCAAGGTGTTTCTGTTTTTTGAAACAGAAGCTCGCTATTTTAATAGCGAGAGGTTCACTATAAAGCACTTTACTTGATAGACGCTGTTAATAAGCAGTAGCATAGAGGTGTGGGACAATATTATGACAGCTTGACCCATCTTTCTTAGTACGTTTCGAGATCTGCTAAACTGCAGGTCTCTTTTTTTATATGCTATGCTACTACAAAAAGGAGTTTTTTTGTGATTGAACGAAAAATTCGCTATGACGGTAGTACAGTAGAAATTAACGCTACCCTTATTAGTCAAACAGCAACTCGTATGGATATTATCCATTATATCGAAACCCCCTTCACAATGAAGGGTGAGGGCTACACTATTAGCATTACTACGGAGCACTATACCCGTGCAAGTTATTGGTTTGATCGCCCTTATAATGTATACCGCTGGTTTGATGCTAACCATCAACTTGTAGCTGCTTATTTTAATATTGTAGGCACGACTTCATTTACTAATAATATATTGAGTTTTGAAGATAAAATTATTGATGTACTTGTACTGCCAGATGGACAAACTTTTGTATTAGATGAGGATGAGCTACCAGTACCACTAGCACAATTTGAAGACGGCGCAATACTTGCCGCAACGAAGCGTGTGCTAGAGGACTATAAAACGATTGTTTTTAGCAAGCCTCTCGTTTTTGATTTGGACGGTACGATTTGTTTTAAAGGACAGCCCGTTACCCCCGCGATTACCAATACGCTCTATCAACTCTACCAAAATGGTTATGATATTATAATTGCCTCTGCACGCCCGATTAGAGATATTTACCCCGTACTGCCACCTTGGATGCATGAGCTTCAGATGGTAGGGGGTAATGGCGCTTTTATTAAACAAGGCGCACAGATTACAGTAACAGGCTTTAGTTGTACAACTGAGCTCACCACTTTACTCGACACATATCAGCTTACCTATTTAGCCGACAGCCACTGGGATTATGCTTATACAGGTGATTGTACACATCCAATCTTCCATAATATTGACGCAGATAAGCTTGCTAGTCGTCACCACTCGTGGCATACCCTGCCCGACCTTGCTAAACTTGTTATTTTTAATGCGCCAGCAGAGGTTGTAGCAAAACTTAGTACATTACCTATCGAAGTTACTGCACATGCCAATGAAGCATTGCTTGATATTAGCCCACAATACTGCACTAAGTGGACAGGTTTACAACAGCTCGGGCTTCAACCTAAGCAGTTTATTGCTTTTGGCAATGACAGTAATGATGTAACAATGTTTAAACAAGCTAACATAGCTATTTGTATTGGTACTAACTCTGTAGCGCAAAAATATGCGTCTGTACATCTTGCGCCACAAGGTATCGTATATTACCTACAGCAGTTACTTTAAAGTTGCATGTTCACATTTTCGTCACTTACATCAGCAAACCTCCTTTTGCTATGCTAACAGGCATACTTATAAAAGGAGTTTGATTTCATTTGGACAAACGTTTACCTCATAATGCAAAAGAGGGTCTATTATACGGAGCTATCATATGTACCTTGACCGTACTTTTTATGTCGACTTTCAGTATTACATTAAATGAAGGTACATTTAATACTGCTATTGCGCTTACTATTATTAAAGTTATCCCCCTCGTTTGGGTTATTGCGATGGTGCTAGAGCCTATACTTGTTGGGCGTGTTGCCGAAAAGCTCGTACAACTCTTCACCGCACCAACGGACAGCTTTCATGCTAAAATTTTTCTGCGCATTTTCTTTACGGTTTTTGGTATGTCACTCATTATGACCTTTATTGGCGAAATGTTAGCCAATGGTATTGGCACTGCAACCTTTGGTAATGCAATTAGTGTATGGCCTCGTAACTTTATGGTTGTGTTATTGGTGGAGAGCTTAGTCATCCAACCTATTGCCCGCGCTACTATGGTAAGACTACATCGCATAGCTTAATATAAGACTTATGGTTTTTGAATTTATTACAAAATATTTTACCTTTTTAGTTAATTGTAGATGGTATAATACGACTATACAAACTGAAGGAGTGACTACTTTGAACGATTCAAAAACTATTGAAGCGCTATGTCTTGCAACTCCCTATATTCATAAAGTCTTAAAAGGTGAGGCTATTGTCGCAGTTGCTGATAAACAAAAGGATACCGTCGAGTGTTACCTTGCTGGACGCAAAGTGGATTCAGGCTATCGTAACGGACAAAAAGTAAACCCAGGTGACAATAATGTCTATACAGCTTTCCGTGGAAAAAACGCGGATGTCTATATTGATAAAAGTGTATACGGTGTACCTATTAAAGCTTTTGCCTTCCCTGTCTATGAAAATAGTAAGGTCGTTGGTGCATTAGCGATTGGACTACCCGTAGAAAACGAAGAAAAAATGAAAGGCTATATGGAAACGATGCACAGTATTATTGAGTCATTACAGGACCGCGTGCATATTATTGCCTCTCACTCTGAAGAGCTATCAGCTACAAGTGAGGAAATCAAAGCACAATCAGAACATGCACTTGCTGACTCTGAACGCACCAATGGCATTACTGTACTAATCAAAAATATTTCTCAGCAAACGAATCTACTTGGTTTAAATGCTTCTATTGAAGCGGCACGCGCTGGACAACATGGTGCTGGCTTTAATATCGTGGCGCAAGAAGTACGCAAGCTGTCTTCGCAAACAGCTAGCGCAACCGACCAAATTGATGATTCATTAGTGAGCATTAAGCGCAATATCGAAAGCCTTAAAACAAGTATGGGGCAAATTTCTGAGGCTTCATCAGAGCAAGCGCATCTTGTACAAGACTTTAGCGATATTATTGACGAACTCAATAACCTAAGCACAGAAATGAGCGCTTTTTTAAAGGACGCTCTATAATATAACCTGAAGGGACGGTTATATATGACACAATTTTTATTACTAGGCGCTATACTCGCAGGTATTGCAGTTATCCTCGGCGCTTTTGGTGCACATGCCTTAAAAGATAAATTTGCAGAGCCTCGCTACGAAGCCGTATGGGAAACTGCTGTGCAGTACCAAATGTATCATGCACTTGGTTTATTACTTATTGGCATACTCTCACATGAGTCATTACTTGGCACATCAAGCTACTTAACTGGGCAGGCTATTTAATGCTTGTAGGGATTATTTTCTTCTCAGGAAGCCTTTATGTATTAGCTGTCACAGGTGTTAAAAAACTTGGGGCTATTACACCAATTGGTGGTATGCTGTTTATTATTGCATGGGTACTATTTATTATTAATATTCTTTAACAAGAAAACCAGTAGCCACGTGGCTACTGGTTTTTATTAGCTATCCGCAATAGTTGACGTAACAATATGTAAAGCATCCCACTCTCCGTGCGATAACGTTACAATAGGGTAGCTCCTCGGAAACAACTCAGCTGTAATCTCTGACGCATTTAACCCCTGTTGATGTTTAGTTAAAATACTATGCTGAAGCTCTTGTAAATAATTCAGTTTGCGAGTCAGTGCTGTACGTCCATCTGCAATATAACCTGCGTGATCACAAAACATCTCGCCAAAATCATAGTTAAGTACGCGCTCAAGAGAGGTAATAACTGTTGGCATACTCTCCTCTCGTAACATGACCTTTGTTTTTTCGCCGCAATATAAATCACCCGTAAATAGTTGCCCGGTACTTTCGTTTAAATAGGCTAAATGGTCAAAGGCATGACCTGGTGTAGCAATAGCCCGCCATTGCTGTTTAGCACCTGTAAATGTTGGGGGTGTTGGCTGCGCTTGAAAGGCATGGCGCTTGCCCCAAAAAATTTTGCGATATAATAAATAATCACCCTTTTTAGCGCCAATGTCGAGTGAGCTCTCGTTCATGTAAATTGGTAGCCCTTGTTGCTGTAGCGCTGCAGCTAAGCCTGAATGGTCCTCGTGATAATGTGTAATCATTACACGCTCTATTGGTAACTCAGCAAAATAATGCAAAAAAGGTTTACGTAACGAATGCGCTCCCGTATCAATAAGTACGCCATCTATAAAATAACTGTACACATTTAAACGTACGCCACCAAAAGTTAGTTTACCGTTACCTGTAGCTACTCCACTTTGCTCCCCACGCTCAAAAGATTTCTTTACGAGCATCTCATCACCCCATATAATGAATTTTCAGTCTATTTACAAAATACCATGCTTTCGATAAACTTGCACTATTCTATCTTGAGGACGTGATTGCAATGGCGGAGCTTGATCCTTCGATTATTGGCATTTTACTTATCTTTGGCTTTTTAGCTGCTTTTATTGACTCCGTTGTTGGGGGCGGTGGATTAATTGCGCTACCCGCTTTATTATTTACAGGGCTCCCACCCTCGGTTGCTATCGCGACCAATAAATTGGCAGGTACTATTGGCTCGTTTACGAGCACCGTTATTTTTTATCGCTCTGGACAAATTTCGATCCGGTCACTTGCTAAGTTTTTTCCCGTTGTTGTCATTGGCGCAGCGCTCGGGGCATACGCAGTAACTTTAATGGACCCTAATTTGCTCAAGCCACTTATGTTAATTATGTTGGCACTTGTAGCTGTTTATACAATGTTTAAAAAGGATTGGGGCAGTGTATCAACCTATAAGGCACTCTCTCAAAAAAAATTATTCCTATTTATAGCGCTTGTGTTTGGCATTGGTTTTTATGACGGCTTCTTAGGTCCAGGTACGGGGTCATTTTTATTGTTTGCCTTTTTATTAATCGGCTTTGATTTTTTAAGAGCTGCAGGTAATGCTAAGTTTTTAAACTTTGGAAGTAATATTGCTGCACTGGCTATGTTTATGTATTTAGGTCAAGTGCATTATATGTACGGGCTTATTATGGGTGTAGCACAGATTGCAGGAGCTTTTGTTGGCTCACGCTTTGCTATTAAACGAGGAAGCGGCTATGTGCGTGGTTTATTTATTACGGTTACTGTATTACTTCTTGCTAAAAATATTTGGGATTATTTCAACTAAAACAAGCGTAGGTCTTTGCCTACGCTTGTTTTTATTTCATATATAATTGTTTTTTTGTTTTGGCATAATACATTAAATCTTCAGCACGTACGACAGCTTTTTCATAAGGGGTGTTAGTTGCATTTGTGGTGACCCCAAAGTGAATGGAGACACCTAATGTTTCATCATCATAAAGCGCTAATGAGGAAAAATGTGCCTCAATAGCAATTAACATCGTCTCGACTCGTGAAAAATTCTCAAAATTAGCTAAAATAATCCCTTGGTTAAAGTCTGTTGTCGTCACACGAATGGGTTGTGCCTCTACAATTTGTATCAATTCATTTAATAAGCGATGACAATGCTGTCGTTCATAGCGTACACCATATGTAGTTAAAATGCCATGCTATACAAAATAATCGTCGATTACTCTCTGTATATTGAAGGTAAATAGGTGAAATTTTTTGATGCGTCGCAAATAATATTGCTTATGGTAAGGCTGCAGTAAATCACTTGTAGCTAGTTTCGTTGAATAACTTGCAAGCTGCCCTTGCCGCGCCTGCTCACCAATTAGCGCTAGACAAGTTGCGTATTTACTAACATGAGTTGTCATATGATTAGCTTCAATATAGCGCAACGTAATATAGTCATACTCAATATTATTTTGTGTTTCAAATATATTTAACGCATAACTCAGCATCTTGGTGGGCGGCTTTGTACAGCACGCTGTACACGCTCAGCCAGTTTAGCTAGCTTTTTTATAAAATTGTGCAATAAAAAACCTCACCTCTATTCATGTAGGTTTGGAATAAAGATTGATTAAAAGCGGGCTGCAAACGTTGATTTTATAATAGAAGAAACCCATGTGTTTTGAACAAAGATTGATCAAAATATATGGGTTTGGTTTTGAGCTGTATTTAATTTTTATAAAAAAGATTGATTAAAACTAAATAGCTATTTCAACCTCTTCGGAAATCAAGCGTTGTACAATGCTATTATGCATAATAGCTACAAATGTTTTTAGGCTCATATTACCATTATAAGCGTTTGTAAATTTATATCATTAATTATAAGCGTTTATTAGCAGTATAATACGTTTATAAAACAAAAAAGACACCTAAAATCAGGTGTCCTTAAAGTATAGGTTTAGAAACTAAATCATTAGTTTAATTTTACTTTCCACATGAGCAATTTCCTCTATAGAAAAATTATACTTTTTATAAAGTTGTTTACTTATGTCATCTGAAGATTGCTTCCAATTAATATCAGAATTATTTTCAAAATCTTGTACCGGTATAAAACGATAAGTTTTTAATGCTGCATCTTGGCTTGCTTTAGCGAGACTATGAAGATATCTAAAAAACTTAGTTTTTAGGTATTTAGATAAATTCTCAGCAGATTCTTGATTTAGACCTAAATCTGCTCCGAAAACCAAATATGTTTCCGTACAAATAGTATTAGGCATTCCTATAATAGTATTAAAGTTATCATCACTTAATTCTGTACCAATATTATTAGATTTAGGTGCAAAAACTTTCCATTTATTAATCCATTCATGCCTATTCGGAATATTTTCATACTCAACATATCCTACTTTAGCCCGCCCATAGCATTGTACTGGATTTTTCAAATTACTAGTTGTTTCATGAAAATTTTTATCTTTGATAAAATAGCCACGTAATCCGAATGGTTTAGAAGCCGAAATATATTTCATCAATTTCCCTCTATTTCCTTCTACATTTTCTATTTTCTCTAATATACTGATAGCCTTTGAATCTCGAACTAAAATATCTAAATTATTGAGTTTGATTGGCCGAACTATATCTGAAATAATTTTATTATTTTCGTAAGTAACAAATTTACTTAAATTTGTTACATTATCGTATTCTCTATCCCATAAAAAATAACAAACCCCACCTCTTATGTTAGTATTCGGAAATATATCTTCTGGTGTTAGCCAATCATACATTTCACGTAAATGTATATCATTTAACATTTCTGATCTAAATTCATCCAGTCCTTTTCCTCCAACATACCAACGACTTGGCATAATCATAGAGATATATTTTGGATTCAGTGATTTAGCTACTTGAACAAAATAGTGATAAGTAGGTCCCGCACTCGCCTGTGCCCCCCCATCCATTTCCTGATAAGGAGGATTTCCAATTATAGCATCAAATTTCATGTTTTCACCTCCAAAATTACTAAGTATTTCATTTTTCATTTCTAATACATTATGCTTAAGTCTTGTTGTCAAACCTTCAATATAAACTAAATTCTTTTCAAATTTTTCATTTACTTCATAACCATTTAACGTCCTATAAGTAATAGTTCTTGCCATAGGGGTTTTATTTAATGCGAAAATATTATTTTCCAACACTTCTTGCCATAACGCTTTATCTTTTTGGATATAATCGGCTTTATTCCAATTTTCATTCTCTTGCAAATAGCGACGTTGATAAATATTAAATGCCATATACAATGGATAAAGGCCTGTTTTACTATTGATTTCTAAAATTTTTGCATCTTTAGAAAATATTTCATTAGTGATTTCTCCATTATCTATATACCTGAATGAAGCATCTTTAAGTTCTTCTCTATATTCTTCGTCGTAGAAATTGTATCCACCTATCGTTTTACCTAATTGAAGATTAACTACTCTCCATGGTGTTAAAACGGTCTCCTTATCAGGGTTTTTAAATCCTGAAAAAATAGAAGTTATTTTTTCTATTCTATCTTGATAACTTAAATTATTCGCAGACACTGCTGCTTGACGAATACGATGTCCCGCCTCGATAAAAATCTCAGGATCATAGAATTTCTTGAATTTCATAAAATCAAACTTACTAATACCTTTAGGCATAAATTCTTCCCATGAAACATCATCAACTTGTTTTATAAAATCCTCTAGTGTAATATCCTTATCTAAGTCCAAATTCATACCATAAATCATTAATGGAATTCTGATTGATATACCTCGTAGAATAGAAATCATATTATTACGTTCTTTACGCAGTTTTTGTTCTGCTTCTATTGCTGCTTGTTCTTCTGGAGTGCGTTCTTTCTTAGGCTTTTTCTTTCCTCTTTTTACTTTTTCTCGTTCTTGCTCATTTAAACCTGTTGTATTTACATCAATTTTTTTTGTAGCTTTGGTTTGTTGTGTTTTTCCTAATTTGCCACTCAAATCGTTGAACAAATTTATTTCTTCCTGAGTAACTTCCCATAATTCATCATTATAAATAGACGCATCATCAAATCCTGATAAAACTGCTCTTTCGGCATATGCTTTCTTTAATTGACGCATCATTTTATCGACTGAGAAAGTTTTCATTTCATTACCTGATTGTTCAATAACAGGCAAGAAATTCAAGAGTGTACCTAATTTATCTCGTTGGTCATTCGTATTTAAAACACCTGCTTTAGGTGACATTGATACGGATTTTGCTAATATATTTAATGCTCTATCTGGAGCAAAATCAAAAATATAGGCTTTTTTCTTCATACCTAGAATTTCATCGGAAAATGGTGTTTGTGCACGAAAAGCTGCTTGAAGATAATTTTGCGCACTCGTAGTATTGTTTAAAAATACTACGCCATTTAAAGCAGGAATATTTACACCTGTTGTTAATTTCCTAACTGTTAGAATGATTGTTTTTGTTGCTGATGGTCTGTCTGTAATCACTTTACGAACACGTACCAAATCTTTATCATTTTCACCAGCAATTTCATTATCATTGTCATTTACAATATTAACTACAGAATATTCACTAAAAACAGCGTGATGGTCTAGCAATTCTTTCAATGCTCTAGCTGATGCTCTACTTGGAAGCAACCAAAGTGTATGTCGAATACTTTCTCTAAATTCTTCAGTCGAAAAAGGATAATTGGTCTTTCCGTCTGTTGAAATTTGATCAAGCCATTTAATAATCGACGATTCATGTACAAATTTCCCACTATTATCTTCTACTTTAAAAAACTCCGCGAAATCAAAATATTTATCGCTATTTTCATATTGTTTATCCACTGCCATTTGGAATGTGTACATTTCTACTTCAGGTAATGCTTCATATGGATTAACCTTTTCTGGGTTCTCTAGTGAAAAGCGAATTTTAGCTTGTTGCTCCATAATATAATCCCAAGTGAATACTTGTTCTTCACTAAATTCATCAAGGATATTAAAAGGCGTACCTGATAATTCCAACATTTTAGTTTCTGTTTTCATAAGACTTTCATAAAGTCTATCACCACGATCTGTTTGTGTACCTTCATGTGCTTCATCAACGACAATTAAATCCCAATTTATTTCAAAAAACTCACTATTTTTTTCGTGTTTACCTCCTACTTCAATTGCACCACGTAAATCTTGTATAGACACAAAATAAATAAAAGGTGTTTTACCATTAGCCAATTTTCTTAAGTCTTTTTCACCTTTTATTTTCGAAGCATATTCATATCCTTCTTTAGCCATTTCTATTTTCTTAAAATCCTCAAACCAGGAATCTGAAACAACTGGTCGATGGGTCATTACTAAAACTTTTTCATACTTGTTCCTTTTAATTAACTCATAAGTAGAAAGCGTTTTACCAAAACGCATTTTAGCATTCCAAAGTACCTTGTTATGTTTTTTGAATGCTTTAGTTGCTTGATTTACAGCTGCTGTTTGTTCAGAACGCAAATTAATTTTAGGTAAATCGATATCATTTTTACTATCAATAGAACTTCTACCTTCTTTTACAGCTTTTATAGCAACTTTTGCAGTTTCTAAATCTACTTCAAACCACTCTGTACCATCTAACTTTTCAGAACGTTTATAACCAGAACGCAACAATACCTCATGAACATCTTTGTCGCTAAACCAACGTTTAGATTCCTTAATCCAAGCTAGCTCTGCCCAACTAATTTTTGCCGGAACTCCGGATGTTTTCATATAACTATTAATTCTTTTTTTCGTTACTGACTGTAAAAAATCACTATTTGGCGACCAATTTTCCTCTTGATCCTCTTCAGGAGCTGTTGTTTCACCAATTTTTTCATTACCTTCATACACTGACCAATTGCCACTATTATTGTCAGCTGTTTGTACATAAACTATTTTACGTTCCCTATTATTTTTGAACCTTGATACTACAGTCGGTTCAACAAATTCACTTCTAATAATTTTAATATCATTCTGTGTAGTAATATACCAATGTAAAATTATTCTTAATTGATTTAAAGCTTTATAAGCTAATTCTTCATCACCCACTACACTATGAGCGCCCATGTTCCCGCTACTTTTTATGTCATAAAAAAGATCAATAATTGCTGATGGAATATCATATTTTTTAGATTTAATGATCGATAATTTATCATTAAATGTTGCTCTATTCGGTACAAAATCATAATTCAAATCAATTATTAAGCTTGTCAACGAGTCTACTATTTTTCTAACATTCACTAATGTATTATCAAAAGCTTTTAAAGCAAAATCTAATTCTGCTTGTGTAGCTGTTTTATAGAATTCTGTTAAATCACTATCTAATTTCATAAATTCAAAGTTGGATTTCTTTAATTGAATATCAAATCTTTCAAGTGTTTCACTCACAGTCAATTGGCCCCTTTATCAAAATACTCCATTTTATTTGTTTCCCAATTCATTATTTTTACTCTTTTACCTGGAATAATTTTAAAATCTTCCACTTCTTCATTAACTTCTTCAAATATAAAATCAAAGCTCATTTGAACTTCTTTTGATTTCCCTCTTTTTTCTGACAATGGTAAAATATAATACAATCCAGAATTTTTCATTGGAACACCCTGTTTTTTCGCTATCCCATCCATTTGAAAAACATTGTAACTTATAATCACAGCAATTTTCTTAAATTCCTCATATAAAGGTTCTTGTTGCCACTTTTCAACATAATAATCTCGATATGTGTATAAAAGATTTTCTCGAGCCAACAATAACGAGTCACCATTCCACTCAAAACCGTAACTTGCTTGATAAGCTAATTCAACTAAACGTTGCCATTCAGCTTTATCAGCAATCTTAGTATTAATTCTTGTTAATTTTCGATCGACAAAGCCCACCCGTTTATTTAGAGATATCGATTCACCTGTAACAGTATCATAACGAGTTGCCATATATGGGCCTTCTCCACATGTTATCTCAAGCCATGTACGTTTTACATATGTTTCTAAATCGTCTTCTAAATATTCTTTATCTACTAGATCATTTTGTTTTTTTACAATCCAAATAGGTGTGAATACTTCCGCACTCGATTTTGTTCTCTCTTTTTGAAGTTTTTGAGTTTTTAAAACACGGGGCATAATTAATTGACCATTTCTCCCAGTCACTAATTCAGGTTTTATTTGTGCAGTTGGTCCATAAATTTTACGTCCCCTATTCACATAATTTTCGTTAGCCCAAATAATATTTTTTATAGTTTTTTCCGTCGTTAAAGTTCGATCGATTAATAATATATCTAAAATCTCTGGCATTTTTTCACGTATACTATTTTCAGATATATCTGCAGATTTTAAACTTCTATTTATTTCATTTCCAAATAATGATAGTCGATTTTCGTTTGACCTATTATCTTGCACAGCTACCTTCCTTCCGAAGCTCTTTTAATAAAGCACGTATTAATTCTCAAAATGAAGTTTTAATTAATTTTATTGTATCATAATAGATTTTAAATTAATTTATCAAAATCTCCTCTCTGAACCTCTACATTTGACTCTTTTGCTCCAACATTTCCAAAAACGACTCAATCACCTAGCACCGATAGAATATCGACACCAGATGGCTACTTAGTCTTTTTATAGCTGTCTACTTGACAGGGGTAAGTCCAACATTTAATTAATAATAAAAGTTAGTTATTTCAAATAACAAGATTGCATATTACATCATTTTATTAAACAACAACTTCGCTCTATGTTTATATCCCTTCTTACTATGCTTTGCTTTTTGTATGATTACATTGCTTCGTTCTAAACTTTCAAGCGATTCTTTCACCCATGTCCCACTACTATTCACTAGATTTAATAACAAACCTTCAATCAACTGATTCCAATTAATTGATTTGGTAGAAGATAAAATCAGCATAGAAAGTGCGCGATTTTATCTTTCTATTTCTAAGATTTTAAACTCTTTTTCATTAAATAAACTAACTGTCGCTACTGCATATTGGCGTGCTGTTTATTGCAAAATAAAAGTGCAGACTAGTGCAAAGAATTTGTACAGAGTCCTGCACTATTTTCGTGCATAAAAAAAGACTTGCCAGCCACCCCAAGTCCCTCTACTGTTTTAGGTGTCTAAGCCGAAACAGGGAGGTAAGAAAGGATGCTAGCAATGTCTGAAGTTAATTGTATCAAAACATTACGAAACGAAAAAGGATTATCGATTACAGAAATCGCAAAAACAATGCAAGTTAATTGGCGCACCGCTAAGAAATACGGCGATGGAGATCAGCTCCCTCAAGAGAAAACCCATTTGAAAAAAGGCATGATGTACGATGAAAAATGGGGAGAAATTGTCATTGACTGGTTAGAAGAAGATGTAAAGCTGAAGAAAAAATTGCGCCGTAAAAATAAAAAAATATATGAGGACCTAGTAAAAGATGGATTCAAAGGTTCTTACAGAACGGTGTGTAATTTTATTCAAGAATGGAAAGCATCACAAGAAGATGAGACAGATAAAGGATATGAACGTTTAGCACATCCAGAAGGAGAAGCACAGGTAGACTTCGGTATCATGGAGGCCGTTCACGATGGTGAAATACTGGATGTACATGCATTAGTCATGTCATTTCCAGCAAGTAATACAGCATTTGCCGTACCAATGCCGAGTGAAAATTTAGAATGCTTTTTAGGTGGGCTTCAACTTTTGTTTAAGCAGGCTGGTGGTGTTCCATTGAGCATTCGAATTGATAATTTAACACCTGCGGTGAAAAAGGTAAGAAAAGGTGATTCAGAGGCACAACTAACAGAAGCCTTTCGACATTTCCAACAATATTATGGGTTTAAAGTGCAAGTATGTAACCCACGTAAAGGAAATGAAAAAGGGCATGTAGAAGGTAAAGTCGGTTATGTTCGTTATAACTTCTTTAGCTTACCACCAGTTATAAAGGATCTGGAGGATTTAACAAATCAATTAGAACAACAATTAATCAACGATCGCCACCGGATTCATTATAAAAAAGAAGTGCTGATTGATGAGCTATGGCAGCAAGAGCAGAAGCAATTAATCAAGTTACCTGAAGAACCTTATCCTGTATTTAAGCAGTTTTCAATTACGTTTAATAAATATAACGAATTTAAGCTGGATGGGCATTTGATTCATGTACCGAAAGCGAAGGATTACGTGCAGCTTTCTTGTGTGACGTACTGGGATTCGTATAAAGTCATCACGAATGACGGTGAGATATTATTATCGGATGCCCGTCCTTATATGCGAAAACGTCGTTTTATTCCGTGGCAAGATATTTTAAAGGATTGGTTGAAAAAACCACGTGTCGTAGGTCATTCGCGTTACGCAACGTATCTACCAGCACGTGTGAAAGAGTATTTAACCGTACCTTCGCTGGCATTAAGAAAGCAACGAATTAACGAATTACTAACACTCCTACTTACCCATGATATGAATGATATTGGGCAAAACTTTTATAGCTATATTGGCCGTGAGACAGAAGAAACAGAACACCCTTACGGTGTAAATTGGACGGAATATGACGCTTTATCGCCAAAGGGAACGGAGGCGTTGCATCATGAATGAAGCGATTTTAACACTCTGTAAGCAATTAAGATTAGCACATGTGGCTGAGGCAATTAAAGAAGTGCCATTTACCGATCCAGAGGAATATATGTATCAAATTTTATTGAAAGAGCAGCAAGGCAGAGAACAGGCAAAAATAGCCCGTAACTTGAAGCAAGCTCGCTTTATCGATACGAAGACGCTTGAAAGCTATCAGTGGCATAAAGATATTTGTTTACCTAACCATTTAACAAAAGATGAATTAGAGCAGCTGAATTTCATTCGTAGAAAAGAGAATGTCATTTTAGTTGGCGCACCTGGCACAGGCAAAACGCATTTAGCTTCCGCACTTGGTCGTAAAGCTTGTGAACAAGGATATGAGGTACGTTTTTATCGCGTTTCGCATTTGGTTGAAGAGTTAGAGCAAGCGCTGAATGCGGGGAAATTAAAACAATTTAGAAGTAAATTAGAAAAAGTCGATTTAATGATTTTGGATGAAATGGGCTATCTGCCTTTCGGAAAAGAAGGAGCAGAATTACTGTTTCAAATTATTTCAGAGTTCTATGAACAAAAGAGCTTAATTATCACGTCAAATCTAGAATTTAGTCAGTGGAACCGCATTTTCTCGGATTCACGTTTAACGGCAGCTCTGGTGGATCGTTTGATTCACCACGCCCACATTATTTCATACACGGGCCAGAGCTTCCGTTTAACCAACGCATTGTCGAGAAAATAAGTAAATATTGGGTGGCAACACTCTGTATTTTTCGTTGCAATTCTCTGCACTTTTCTATTGCAAAACACACGTGCTGTTGCGCCATCCTCTAAATAACTAAACTTTCTATTTTCCTCGGGGGTTAGTAGCGAACCTAATTATATATTAATGGACCTTACTTCTTTATAATCCTCTAATTCCTGAAGAACATGTACAAATTCACCCAATTCTCCTTCTCCCTGGACTTGCTGCAAAGATTGATGTTCAATCCCTCTCGCTAGACGATTACCACCTGTATCTGAGGCTGAACGAATTCCTGAATCTTTAAATGTATATCGTTTCGTGCTTTCATCTTCATATGTTCGTTGCTTTGTTGATTTATCTTGAACCTTTACAACACTTGGCGATTCAGTGTATTTATGAACTTGTTTATTCATTTTAATTAATTCAAAATCCTCTGTTGTACCTTCTACCGTTTCATCTATAGTTTCTTCTACATTTAGTGGTTTTAACATATCTATTTGAATGATTTTTTGAGCTAACAAATGATAAAATAATGTCATTCCGCTGCCTAAAGACAAGTGCACTTCTTTATCAAACAAATTTGTGATTTCTCGAATACTTTTATCCGTATCTAATACTTTCTTCAATAATTCAATTCCTAAATCTTCAATAGATTGTGGACTAATATTTTGGAATGCATCATATTGTTGAATATCATAATAGTCATGTATATAACTAATATTTCGTGCCAGTATTTTAGGAATTTCTAATTCCGTCACAATACCCCAGTCCACACCTCTTTTTTTCCAATAAACACGCTCTATTTCAAACTTCTCAAGAACCCGTTCTTTTAAAAGTTCATCTTTCATTTTTATTGTTCTGGCAAGCTCTACGCTATCTTCGCTTTTATTTACTGTTAATAAAAAATCCATTGTCATGACAATTGGTTCACCAGTTTTCGGATCAGTTGGATGTTTAATTCCTAATTCATCGGCAATGACAAGTGTTTCTTCTAACTGCAACAGCGGATATTGTTCTCGAATGTCGACAATAAAATCCGAAAATTCAGTTAAATAGAAGTAATTTCGCTCCAAATCCGATAAAAATTCATGTTGCCTACCAGTTTTAATACCTTTTAAACGAGTAGATCTTCCAAGTGAGGAAACATCTTGAATATTTAACCATGGCTTATAGTCAGCACCCACTCCTGAACCACGACCTTCTTTAATCCACTTTTCAACTTTAGATGTTCTAGTTCTTTTTGACATAAAAACACCCCTTTAGATTACTATAATCTAAAGGGGTAAAACGGTACGACTTTATTTCAAACCTACATAGGCATAGAAGTGAGATTTTTTATTTTATTCTACTGTTACGCTTTTCGCAAGATTACGTGGTTTATCCACGTCACAGCGACGGTGTAATGCGGCGTAATAACTAATAAGTTGTAGTGGTACTACAGCTACAAGCGGTGTTAAAAGCTCATGTACATGCGGTATAACAAGTTGGTCGCCTTCCTCTGCAAGCCCCTCCATCGCAATAATACAGGCATTAGCGCCACGTGCAGCAACCTCTTTAACATTACCACGAATGTTTAAAGCTACCGCTTCCTGCGTCACTAAGGCAAAGACAGGTGTGCCTTCTTCAATTAAAGCAATAGTACCATGCTTAAGCTCGCCACCTGCAAAGCCCTCAGCTTGAATGTACGAAATTTCTTTTAACTTCAGCGCGCCTTCCATTGCTACGTAATAATCCATATTGCGTCCAATAAAGAAAGCATTGCGTGCAATCGTTAAGTAATCAAGAGCAATCGTTTCGATGTCGTGTTTGGCATCGACCATCACTTGAATCGCATTGGCTGCAATCGCTAACTCTTTTTTTAACTCAAAATCAATAGCTTGCTTAATGGCATAAGCTGCAATAGCAAGCACAGCAATTTGCGCTACGTAGGCCTTTGTCGAAGCAACAGCAATCTCAGGACCTGCGTGTAGTAATAGTGTATAATCCGCTTCACGTGATAGCGTAGAACCTTGGACGTTCGTAATCGTTAATGCCTTATGACCAAGCGCTTTAACTTTCACTAGTACTTGGCGGCTGTCGGCTGTTTCGCCTGATTGTGTAATAAAAATAAATAACGGCTTCTCTGATAGCAGTGGCATATTGTAACCAAATTCACTTGAAATATGCACCTCAACAGGTTTTTTAGCAATTTTTTCGAAGTATTGTTTACCTACTAAACCAGCGTGATAACTTGTACCTGCTGCAATAATATACAGACGGTCTGCTTGTTGCAACGCCTCTTTAATTGCTGGGTCAATTACAAGCTCACCCGCTTCGTTTTCATAGGCCTTCGTAATTTTACGAATAACGCTAGGCTGCTCATCCATTTCTTTTAACATATAATGAGGGTATGCACCTTTTTCGATGTCACTCATATCAAGCTCTACTGTATAAGGCTCACGCTCTAGCACCGTACCTTCGAGTGTTGTAATTGTAATCGCGTCTTTCGTTACAATAACGACCTCTTTATCATGTAGCTCCATATATTGGTCTGTTACTTGTAGCATTGCCATCGCGTCAGATGCAATGACATTAAAGCCGTCACCTAACCCTACAAGGAGTGGGCTTTTATTTTTCGCTACAAAAATAGTTTCAGTATCCTCATCATCTAATAAAGCAACAGCATATGAGCCATGTAGCAGGCTTAATGTTTTACGGAAGGCATCCTCTGTTGAAAGACCCTCCGATACAAATAAATCAATCAACTGTACAATAACTTCTGTATCTGTATCCGATTGTAACTGAATACCTTTTAAATAAGTGGCTTGTAATAGGTGATAGTTTTCGATTACACCGTTATGCACAATCGTAAAACGACCTGATGCACTTTGGTGAGGATGTGCATTTAAGCGGTTAGGCACACCATGTGTTGCCCAACGTGTATGCCCAATGCCAATCGTTGCCTCTACATCCCAATTAATCGCTTCTCGTAAATCAGCAATGCGGCCCTTCTCTTTAAATAGCGTAATGCCTTCATCATTATGAACGGCAATACCTGCTGAGTCGTACCCGCGATACTCTAATTTTTCGAGACCTTTTACTAAAACTTCCTTAGCATCTACTGCTCCTGCATATCCAACAATTCCACACATAATGTTATCCCTCAATTTCGTTATATTATATGCGTGCGTCACTGACCTGTACGCCTAGTCACCTAGTCGCTTTACAGTGCGCTAACGATTGCTTAACCGAGAGGCATCCGCCGAATGATTCGATAAACCTCTTCCTCGTCTACTAAGGTTACTCATTTCCTTAGTACTGGCGCTATAATTGTTTTCCTATTTTATGTCCTCCTTGTATTTTGACTAGCATATCATACAAAATCCGACACGCCACGTCAATAAAAAAAAGCGGTCTATGCGTGCGCATAAACCGCCCCAACTTAAATTAGCCTAATAATTTTACGATTTCGCGGTTAAACGCTGGTAAATCGTCTGGTGTTCGGCTAGTAACTAATTGATTTTGACAAACAAATACTTCTTCATCATGGAATTTAGCACCGGCATTTTCTAAATCAACTTGAATCGATTTATAGCCTGTTGCATCTCGTCCATCTAATGTACGTGCAGTGATTAATAACTGTGGTCCATGACAAATTGCGAAGACTGGCTTCATATCATCCATAAACGTTTTAACAAATGCTACTACACGGTCATCCGCGCGTAAAATGTCGGGCGAAAAGCCACCTGGGATAAATAATGCATCAAAATCTTTTGCATCTACGTCATCAATACCTTTATCAATAACGATTTTTTCACCATGCTTACCTTCTACTGTACCTGCTTTAACGTCGATAGTAACAAGCTCATGTCCTGCTTTTTCTAGTGCTTCTTTCGGGCTCGTATACTCAACGTCCTCAACCATGTTAGTTACTACTGTTGCGATCTTTGCCATAATAATTAGCACTCCTTTGTTTTGTGACTACAGTACTTACTTTACCCCACAAAAAAGCATCGAAACATAAAATGTCTCGATGCTAGTCCTTGTTATTCAGCTAAGCCCATCTCTGAACGTACCACGTCAGCGATTTCATTTACATAGTTTTCGCAGTCTGTCTCTGTTGCCGCTTCGACCATAACACGCACTAATGGCTCTGTGCCTGATGCACGTACTAATACACGACCATCGCCAGCCATACGCGCTTCAACATCGCTAATAACAGCAGCTACTTTAGCATTATCTGTTACCGCATGTTTGTCTGTTACACGTACATTTACTAGACGTTGCGGGAAGTTTGTCATTTCCGCTGCAAGCTCAGATAACTTTTTACCTGTTTCTTTCATAATTGCTACAAGCTGAATGCCTGTAAGTAAACCATCACCTGTTGTATTGTAATCTAAAAATACAATATGACCTGATTGCTCGCCGCCAAAGTTGTAATTATTTTTACGCATTTCTTCTACTACATAACGGTCACCTACGCCTGTTTGAACGCTAGTCATACCGTTTGCCTCAACTGCTTTATAAAAGCCCATATTACTCATTACTGTCGAAACTACTGTGTGTTTCTTTAACATACCTTTATCATTTAAATGCTTACTCACAATAAACATAATTTGATCGCCATCAACAATTGCACCGTTTTCGTCTACTGCAATAATACGGTCACCATCACCATCAAACGCTAAACCTACATCCGCTCCACGCTCTTGTACAAACTCTGCTAGCTTCTCAGGATGTGTAGAGCCAACGCCCTCATTAATATTTAAGCCATTAGGTGAAGCGCCCATTGTCGAAATATCAGCTTCTAAATCTGCAAATAGGTGAGCAGCTAAGCCTGATGTTGCACCGTGCGCACAGTCTAATGCTACATGAATATCTACAAACTCAACATCTACTGATTGTTTTAAGTAGTGTAAGTATTTTTGTCCACCTTCAAAGTAATCTGTAACTGAACCTAAATCGCCGCCTGTCGGACGTGGTAAGTCATCATGCGTCGCTTCAAGTAAGGCTTCCATTTCTTGTTCTTGCTCATCCGATAGCTTAAAACCATCTGGACCGAAAAATTTAATACCATTATCAGCTACTGGATTATGTGATGCAGAAATCATAATGCCTGCTTCTGCATTCATAATACGCGTTAGGTAAGCTACACCTGGCGTGCTAATCACACCAAGACGCATAACCTCTACGCCAATGGATAAGAGACCTGCAACAAGTGCGCCCTCTAACATTTCTCCAGAGATACGTGTATCGCGACCAATCATTACTTTTGCGCGTCCCTCAGCATGCTTTGTTAGCATGTGACCACCCGCACGTCCTAATTTAAACGCTAGTCAGGTGTTAGCTCTGTATTAGCAACGCCACGAACACCATCTGTTCCAAAATATTTACCCATTCTCTATTCTCTCCTTCAGTATCGACTTCTTTTAGTAGTTATTCGGTTTCTTCTGCCGTTTTAGAAATCTGCACTTTTACCTTAATTGCGTCCGCACCTAATTTCGAAATCCCCTCAGGCTTCGTAATTGGTACATTGTATGTTTTTGATTCTGTAAATTTCGCAACATCAACAGGTACTTCAATTGTCGTAATTGCATCCACAATAGATTTTGTACCATATACGGTAATGAAGCGCTGCTCTGCCTTCATATCATCAATCTGCAAACCACTCTTTGGCTTACCCTTTTGCGTTAAAGTTATAGGTACATCTCTACTGTACTCACTTATATCAATATCCACCTTAACGGTTTTAGGGTTAACTTCAACATCTAGTTTATTGAGTTCTTTATCAAGCACACGAACATCTGCATTTTGTGTAAAGCTCTCCTTACTATTATCACCTGCTACAGTTGCCTTAACATAGCTAATGCTATCAATGGCACTTTTAGCACCTGTAATAAAGACATTAGGTGGTGTTACATTTAAGCCTTTTAACACAAAGCCCTCCGCAATCGTTTGACGATTCATTTCGGCCTCTACTTTAAACTCTTTTGTTACGCGCTCCTCAATCTTGATGTCTACAGTATCTGGGTCAAGCTCAACATCTAACTTACGCGAAATATTTTCGTATTGTAGCTTTACCTTATGCTCGCCAATAAGCAGGCGATTTAAATCAATAAATACTTTAAAGTCACGAGAAGCCTTTACCTTTAGTACATCTTGCGTCGGTCCTTTAATACGGACATCTACAACACTTGGTATACCTGTAACGATTAAATTGTCCGTATCATAGTAAACTTCCACTGGTACATCACGTATCACATCTTCCTGTTCATTTACTGCGAGTCGCTCACTTGAGTTAATCTCTGAGCGTACAGAAAAGAACAAAAGAATAGCAAGTGCCAACGATGTTATACGTAGTACCCATGGGCTATCTATCATTTTATCCATTTCGATTCCCCCTTATTGACCATTTGGAAGAAGACGAAACTTCGGATTTTGGACCAAACCATAACAAGCGTAAATGTTCTTCAAATTGTTCAAGCGTTAAATTACGATTAAGGTTACCATTATGCGCAATACTAATACCGCCTGTTTCTTCAGATACAACAATAGTAATTGCATCTGTCACCTCACTCAAGCCTAGCGCTGCACGATGTCGTGTGCCCAGCTCTTTCGAAATAAACGGATTTTCTGACAGCGGTAAATAACACGCTGCTGCCATAATTTTTTTACGCTGCACAATAACTGCACCGTCATGAAGTGGTGTATTTGGTATAAATATATTAATGAGCAGTTCTGAGGTAATATCTGCATCCGTATTAATACCTGTTTCAATGTATTCGTTTAAACCTGTTTCCTTTTCAATCGAAATCAACGCACCAATACGGCGTTTCGCCATATAGCTGACAGATTTCTTCATTGCTTCTACTAAGCGTGTTTGTTCTTCTTCCTCTTGACTAGCCGAGCGCTGGAATAGCTTTCCTCGCCCAAGTTGCTCAAGTGCCCGACGTATTTCAGGCTGGAATATAATAATTATCGTTAAAAATCCAAAATTAATGACCTGCTTAAGTAGCCACTCTAATGTTTCTAAGCCAAAAAACCATGTGCCAATGCGCGCAATCACGATAACAAATATACCTTTTAATAATTGCACAGCCTTTGTACCTTTAATGAGCGTTAGTACTTTATAAATGACATACCACACTAAAGCGATATCAATAATATTTACGACAATCCCTAGCGGAGCTAAGTCTGTTAAACTTTCAAATGATTGCATGTGGCATCCCCCACTTTTCTTACGAATCCGTACAAACGTCATTATATCACATTCTTGCTAGCTAATAAAAAAGCAAAGTCGAGTGAAATTCGACTTTGCTCGTTATTCGTTATCATCAGATTTATTTAATGTTACGACATCATTTGCCAGTGTCTTGATTTTATACCACAGCCACTCAAACGATTCGTTTATTTCATCAATTTGCCCCGTAACCATTGCTGTAGAGGCCATATAACGACCGTTAATCACGGTAATATTACCATCTACTTCACCCTCTACGACAATGTCTCCATTACGTACAACGATATCACCTTTCACAACCTCACCTTTTGGCACAATGACGGTTTGACCGTCCACTACAAGATTAGGTTGTTTAGTTACAGAGAACTGCTGATCATCATTAAAATGACCAAATAACGCTGCACTCATAAATAAACAAAACACTGCGGCCGCTATTAAAAATGGGTGTTGGCGTAGCCACTTTTGCACACCAAAGTGATTTTTCGGTTTTGGTAGCTGACTCATAATCGCCATTTCTAAATTCACTGGCGCTTCAACCTGCGCTGCACTCTTAACAAAAGCAATCGTATCACTTAACTCATGCATATGTTGTTGGCAAGCACTGCAATTTTGCAAGTGTTTCTTTAATTCTTGCTCATGCTCACGGCTAATGTCTCCGTCTAAATAATTGTGCATATATTCTACAATATACTCAGGACAAGTACCCATGACGCTCCCCCTCTACAAATTCTTC
>NZ_JPUW01000042.1:0-21436 GCF_000743635.1 Lysinibacillus sp. BF-4
AAAAATCAACTTAACTGGACAAATATTGATTGCCTTAGTTCTTGGGGCTATTGTAGGGATTGTGTTATATGGTATGTCAGATTCCTATGTTAAAGACACGCTATTGGTTGATGGCATATTTAAATTTTTAGGCACCGTTTTCATCGCAGCATTAAAGATGCTAATTGTACCAGTCGTGTTCTTTGCGCTTGTTGTAGGGGTATCGTCATTAAACGACATTCGACAGCTAGGACGCATTGGCACAAAAACGATGCTGTATTACTTAATTACAACAGCACTAGCAATTACGCTAGCATTAGGGGTAGCTTTTGTAATGAGCCCTGGCAGTAACTTTAAAATGCCAGTACTAGAAGAAACGGATGTTGCCATCAATGAAGGTGTGCCTTTTATTGATGTGTTAATTAATATTGTACCGTCTAACCCTGTTCAGGCAATGGCAGAAGCCAATATGTTGCAGATTATTTTCTTTGCGATTATGGTGGGCATTGCGATTACTATTATGGGTGACAAAGTACCAACTGTTCGTTTATTTGTGAATGAATGTAATGATTTATTTTTACGTTTAGTAACATTAGTTATGCTGTTTGCGCCACTCGGTATTTTTGGCTTAACAGCGCGTACCTTCTCACAATTAGGTTATGAGATTATGTTGCCGCTTAGTAAGTATTTGCTAACGGTAGTTATTGGGCTTGCCCTGCAAGTGGTGGTGTATATAATTATTTTACGTGTGGTAAGTGGGTTAAATCCAATTTATCTTCTTAAAAAAATCACTTCACCTTTGTCTATTGCCTTCTCGACGGCAAGTTCGGCAGCTGCCCTACCTGTTACGATTCGTACAGCGGAGGAGCAATTAGGTGTAGATAAAAAGGTAGCTTCCTTTACATTACCACTTGGCGCAACCATTAATATGGATGGTACAGCTATTATGCAAGGTGTGGCGACCTTCTTTATTGCACAAGTGTATGCAGATGGTCTTTCACCTTCGCAGTTTTTATTAGTGATTTTAACAGCGACGCTCGCTTCTATTGGCACGGCTAGTGTGCCAGGCGCAGGTTTAATTATGTTATCAATGGTGCTAACAACAGTTGGCTTACCAGTTGAAGGTATTGCACTTATTATCGCAGTAGATCGTATTATTGATATGGCACGTACGAGTATAAATGTGTGTGGTGATATTGTTGGTACGGTTGTCGTTGCTAAATCTGAGAATGCGTTAGATAAAGAGATTTATTATACAACAAAATAACGAACAAGCATCGTGCAAGAGCGCGGTGCTTTTTTGTTGTGCTTTACGAGGAAGTAGGTTAATTTTATGAGCGGTTTGAATTATTTTTTATGTTAAGTAGTGTCGCGTAACTTGTTGTAAAAGCAGCTATTGACATTGGCTAGCAGTCAGCGTACAATAACAATCGTACAATAAAAAGAGGTTCATAGCAGATACCCTCTATAAAAAACTATGGAATGACGTCTTCTACGCCGCATCCCCCATAGGATGCGGCTTTTTTTATGGGCCAGCTAGAATCTCCTCATACGGAGGTAATATTATGTCAGGTAGATCAGAAGAAAATCTTGAGGGGCTTACCCTTCTTGGTAATCAAAATACGAAATATTTATTTGAGTACGCGCCAGAAGTTTTAGAAGCCGTGCCTAACCTACACACAGGACGTGACTTTTTTGTAAAGTTTAACTGCCCTGAGTTTACAAGCCTTTGCCCAATGACGGGACAACCCGACTTTGCGACAATGTACTTATCATTTATCCCAGATGAGCTGTTAGTGGAAAGTAAATCACTTAAGCTTTATTTATTCAGCTTCCGCAACCACGGGGACTTCCACGAGGATTGCGTCAATATTATTATGAACGACCTTATTGAATTAATTAACCCACGCTACATCGAGGTTTGGGGTAAATTTACGCCACGTGGCGGTTTATCTATTGACCCTTGGTGCAACTATGGTCGCCCAGGCACAAAATACGAAAAAATGGCAGAACACCGCCTAATGAATCACGATATGTACCCTGAAAAGATTGACAACCGCTAATGTTGTACTATCTAAATGGTATATTCGTTGGCTTTTTAATTTTGTCCAACATCCTTGCAGTGAAAGTATTTAGTGTAAACGAATGGATTATGCTACCAGGCGCGGCGATTTTAGTTGTGGTAACTTACCCGTTAATTGATGTCATTACAGAGGTTTACGGTAAAGAGGCCAGCAAACGAACGGTGCGCGCGGGCTTTATTACGCAAATTTTTGCGGCGTTGTTCATTTATATCGTTATTGCCCTGCCACCAGCGCCAGCCTTTACAGAGCAAGCCGCTTTCGAAACCATTTTAGGCGGCAGTGTGCGCGTCATTATCGCGAGCCTCGTAGCGTACTTTATTAGCGTTAATTTAGATGTTTACATCTTTAGCAAAATTAAAGAACGTCTTGGCGCCAAACGCCTATGGCTTCGTAATAATGCGTCAACTATGGTGAGCCAGCTCATTGATACCGCATTATTTGTGACGATTGCCTTTTACGGCATTATGCCTGTTTCTGTGCTTGTATCAATTTTTATTGCACAATATGCATTTAAGTTTGTAGCATCCATTATTGCTACACCACTTGTCTATGCTCTCGTCTTTTGGGCGCGTAAGCTAGACGCATAAGACCAACGCTAGTGTACACATTTGTGCGCTGGCGTTTTTCTTTTTCCAATTATCAGATAACTATCATTGCTTAGTGCGACTATTTACCTTAACATATAGTAGTGAAGAACCATTACTAAAGGAGTGGTAACCCTATGTTAAAACCAGATGCATTATTGCAAGATATTATTACTTTTAATGAAGGCTATAGTCAAGAAGTGAAAGCTACACAAAATGTAGTGCGTGTACAAAATACCGATGCTGCTACCGAAATTATTTACGTGCTATCTGCTTCAGAAGTGCTCATCCACTTTGATGGCGTTGCTAATTTTGGCGACTACTATCAACTATTAAAAGCACGCAAAGCGGTAGATTTATTTGCGACACGCCAGTCCGACCGTCTTAAAAAACAATATGATGCCATGAAATATGATTTTGCTAAGCAAGGCTATACCATTTACCGTGGCGAACAACTTGTAGATTTGCCATCGCACCATACCTTTATGATTGGCATCCCTAAAAATAAATGGTCCAAACAAGCACACACGCATGTACTCACAACAATTGTAGCGTTGCGCCAACAAGAACAAAAAATTTGCACTGCCATTGGTGGCTACAAAGAGCAAATTGCACCACCTAGCATTACCGTACACGCGCGTACACTCACGCGCCTTACCACCTACATAGAAGAAGCCGCAACATTTGCAAAACATGTAACAGCTCAGCATAACGAGCGATTTGTTACTGCCATTAGTAAACAACTAACCGAAAAAATGACCCGCACGCTATTGCCTGACGGTAAAACCGTTCAGCTACAAAGTACACGTTATACGATGATTATTAATTTACTGTATGTACGCATTATTACTAACCATAATGCCGTAGAAGAAGACGTTAATGCCTTCTTTGGCGAAGAAATCTATAAACAACTGAAATACAATCAAAAAAATTATAGTAAGTTACAAGAAGCTTGCAAGGAAGGTGTAAAAAGCAGCCGCAACACCGTGCGCTGCGAACGTATTGAGCGCTTGCTTACGCGCTATTTTGATGTACAGCGTATCGCTTATGCTAGTACGTTTGACGAAGCACGTCAGCTTTATACCTTTACTGGTGAAGGTATTATAGCTGATCGCCGCATTCACTTACTCGTTCACCCTACGATGTTGTTAGCCTTTAATGAAGTTATAACGAAAAGTGGCATGCGCTTACCATCACTCGACATCATTTATCAGCCTGACCATAAGCCAAACCTGCACTTTTTTGAAGGCCAAGGTCTCACAAATGGGCACGGCGTTCAAATCTTTTCGATTTATATGCTAGCTAAAGATACTCGTAAGGAGCTTGCCCACTACTAAAACAAGCAACCGCGCTACTCACGCGATTGCTTGTTAAAGAGTTGGGTAATGCCAATGGTCAGTAGCCCCACCGCCGCAATCCCATATAACCAGTTCTTTAAAGTTTGGCTTACTGAGCTAGTACCCGCAAAAGCTATCATCATTACGAGTACTAGCACAATAAAGCCTTGCATACGAGCTGTCATTTTTAATTGGTCATATCCTTAATAAATTGCTCAATTGAGCTTGCTTGTTGCCATGCATCAACTGCCCCTGCATCAAGATGCAAAAATAAATGATCTTTACAGTACGCATACTCCCCGTCCTCTGAACCTAAACCAAAGCGCTCAACCTGTAAACCTTTGCTCGCAAAGTGCGCGACTACCGCTTCAAATAATGCCTCACGTGCCGCAATATAATCCTTTGCCTCCTCAGGCGCTACACTATACGCATCAACACGCACACCTACCTCCGCAAAACTTGGAGCTGCTACAGGTTCACTAAAGTTCGTAATGGGGTTAATAAATAATGAAGCCTCGCCTTCTGCATTTGTAAACATAAAGCGTGTAAAGACATACACATGATTATTATAAACAGCCTCATAATACGTAGGCACTTGTTCAATCGCTAGCGTATAATCCTCAAACGTAGTGTCCTCTACTTGATAGCTTTCCTTTTTAATAAATGGCACACTCGCTAAAAAAGCTGTAGCATGCGCCTCCTCTGCAAACACACCAATCGTAAATGTGCGTTCGTCTTGATACATTTCAATTGTATACATATCCTTCACCTCTCCTACATTATACGTGTTATCACACTAAAAAGTTGCTATACTGTTTGATATAGATTGGAGGAATTTACATGAAAAAATGGTTAGTCATTTTAGGCGCAGCCTCATTACTAGCTGCGTGTACGGCTGAATCAACCGAGGAGCAAACAACAGCCAAGCCTCAAAAACCCGACACTGAACAAACTGAAACTGTAAAAAAACCTGAAGACAAACCACTTGAGACAACAGAAAAACCTGCCGAGGTCGAAAAGGACAAAGAAAAAGACAAAGAAGAAGTTAAAAAGCCTGCCGAAGAAAAACCTGCGGATAAGGCAACAGGCGAACAATTGCCACTCAAGGAGTACTTCCTTAAAGACGGTAAAAAAGCGCATTATTTAGGTGAAGGCATTGAGTTTGCTACCTATGACGTCGAAACACGCTGGTTAAGCGATAACTATGTAGCGCATTATGTTAACAACGGGGGTGTAGAAGCACAGCGCGTATACCGCATTACAGACACAGCCATTGAATTAGTCGTAGACGAAGTTGTGCAAGGTACAAAGCCTGACGTACCAAAAGTTGACTGGTTAGACAAAGTAAAACCACTTGAAATTGTACTGCAATCCCCACTAACAAAAGGTAGTAAGTTTGATAAATGGACAGTCGTTAAAACGGACGAAACAATTATTACACCTGTCGCTACCTACAATAATGTTATTGTGCTAGAGGACAAAGGCAAAGATTATACTGACACACGCTATTTTGCTAAAGGTGTGGGCGAAATTAAAACGGTTTATGTGATGGATATGGATAATAACGAAACCTACCGCACAACTTCTACACTCGATAAAATTTACTAAGTGAGGCGACTGCAATGAAAAAACTATGGTTATCTCTACTAACAGGTGCTGTGTTAGTAGGTGCGTCACCTGCAGAAGCGGCAAAAGCACCGCTTCATGAGTATGCGGAAATATTTACAGGCGAAGCAGCTATCGCTAAAAAACTTTACGAGGGCTTTCCTGGTGCTACAATTGAAGTAACACGCATGGAGCGTTTTGCTACAACCATTATTGTGCATATTGACCGTGCTACCTTTTTAGCCGCAGATAAATCAAAATTACCTGAGGAAGATGTGGCACTTATTTCCTTAGTATTAGCATCTACAAATGCCTCATCACGCGTAGCACTTGAGATTGCCTCTACCATTTCAGGCAATACCCATACAATGAATGTAGCTGTTATACGGGACGGCGCCGTTATGCATAAAGGTGAGCCAACCATCACTACACTGCAACGCTATCAAGGCGTCATTAATCCATTATTTACGGATATCGCTAAAAATGCCAATGCAGATGCTATTCGTCGCTTAGCACGCCTTGGCATTATTACAGGTACAACACAATTATTTAATCCAAATGACGCAATTACGCGCTCACAGTTTACCGCTATGTTGCATCGTACTGTACCAAACACAGAGCCATTTGAGGGCAACCCCTTTACAGACATTACCAAACACTGGGCAAAAGACGATATTGTTACAATGTACTCTTTTGGTGTTGTCAAAGGGCTAAATAAATTTAATCCAGGTGATGCGATTACACGTGCACAAGCAGCCGTAATGATTGCGCGCTATATTGATATGCTTGGTATTGATGTTAGCACGGTAGCGCGTACATCACCGTTTACTGATTTAACTAAACTACAACTAGAAAACCGCAACGCTATTGGTCTTATGTATAACTTAGGTATTATTCGTGGTACAAGCGCAACTACGTATAATCCCGCTGGGCAACTTACACGCTCACAAATGGCTAAAATTTTAGACGGTATTTTACAACTAGAAGTAGACATGTAAGTACAAAAAAAGCTAAACCAACATCTCGTTGGTTTAGCTTTTTTGCTTAGCGCTTTACAAATTGCATTGGCTCAAGTGCAAGATCACTAAAATACCTACCTGCACGTACTTCAAAATGTAAGTGTGAACCTGTTGAACGGCCTGTTGTACCCATCTTACCAATAATATCGCCCTTGCGCACAGTAGCGCCAAGATTAGCAACAAAGCTATCTAAATGAAGATAGCGTGTGGATAAGGTTACACCGTCAATTTCATGCAACACTACTAAATAATTGCCTGCTGACTCATGTAGTGCTTCCTTCGCAATAACAATGCCGTCTGCAGCAGCGTGAACGTTAGTACCAATAGCATTGGCAATATCTTGCCCTGCATGAAACTCAATGCCACCTAAATCACGGTAGCCAAAAGGTGATGTTAAAATCCCTTGTGCTGGCATCATAAATGGCTTCTTTTGGGCAATGGCACTGTAAGCATCAAACTTTAAGGCACTTAGTATGCCTTTATTAATTTGCCCTGCACGTCCAGAGTTAGTATCCACCTTATCAAGGTGCTTAACAATCTCTGCTTGTTGTTTTGCATTTGCTTTTAGCTCAAAAGTCTGCTCATTAGCAGTTGAACTAGGTGGTGTGGCACTAGTACTTGGTGATAAATTTAAACTTGGTGCAGCCTGTGCTGTTAAAGGAACAGCCAGTAATGCCGCGGTTAATAGGATTTTTCGCATAGCTTTACCTCATTCTTTTTTATTATCATAGCACGAACACACATAGAAAACGTGTGACAAAAATCACACGTCACTTTTTCGTTATAATCATAAAGCCTGTATCATATAAAGCGCCTTCCTTTAAAATCGGGAAACTATAATAGTACTTTATAGCGTCCTCGGAAACACGCAGCGTTTGCTTAGTAATAGTACGTTTAAGCATAATATACTCACGCACCTCATCATCTAACCCATCACGGTAACTTCTTTCTACAATACGATTAATTTCCATCTTTACTCGATTAATATCATCATACGTTGCCTCGCGCCAGTCATTTTGCTCGGTGTGTAGTAATTTTGTAACCTCATAGGATGTGAGCTGATTCATCGTACTCATCCTTTCTGTTCATCTGTAATATAGCGCGCTAACATATTTTTTGCTGGCACTTTCTCTGTAATTTTTTCGGTTTTTGCGGTAATCTTTTGCAACACATGTAATAACCCCTCATCACCTGACCAGTGCTTTTCGATTGTACTTGCACCTAAACGATTAATTAATGTGTTAATCACGAAGGTTGCGACGATAATATCATCAACAAAGCCACCAAATCCTAGTAGCCCTTCTGGCAAAAAATCTAGCGGCAACATAAAGTAGGCTAGCCCTGCCCCAATAAGCGCCTTATCCCTACCCGCAATATCCTTATCTAGCATGGCGCTAACTAACAAATGAAATAAATCAGGCACAAACAATAAAATTGATACAAATTTGCGGTCCTTGCCATTTTTCTTTTTTGTAAAAGCTACTAATTTCGCGCGTAATTTATCGTAAAAATCCATATAATTTTGCATCATTCTCACCTCTTTGATGCTCTTTAACCTTTAATACGTTTTTTCAAACAATTTTGTATCAATTGCCGCCTGCAAATCCGCTTCAGTTAGCGTCATAACATCGACTTTCGTTATGTTTTTAACGTCAGCTAATCGGTTGGATTGCATCGTCACTAATTTTTCGAAAATATTGCGTACATAACGTCCATTCGAGAAGTTTTCGGTTGTTGCAATATCAATCGTTTGCATCGCTTGTTGCAGTGCCACGGCAAAATCGTCGTTAAACATGTAGTCATTTTGCTTACAAAGGCGAGCAAAAATTTGATACAGCTCCTCATGATTATAGTTAGGAAAGGCAATAAAACGATTAAAACGTGATTTAAAGCCAGGATTTGCCTGTAAAAATTCTTCCATGCGTCCTTCATAGCCTGCGACAATAATGACAAGGTCGTCACGCAAATCTTCCATCGCCTTTAACAAACTATCTATCGCTTCTTGTCCAAACGCATCATTTTTATCATTTACAAGGGCATAGGCTTCATCAATAAATAACACACCACCTGTTGCTTTTTTTACAACATCTTGCACCTTGAGTGCCGTTTGCCCAACATAACCTGCGACAAGCCCTGCACGGTCTGTTTCGACAAAATGTCCACTAGACAGCACACCTAAATGTTTATAAAGCTGACCAATAATACGTGCAACGGTTGTTTTACCTGTTCCTGGGTTGCCCGTAAATACAAGGTGATAGGTCATAGGAAAACTCGCTAAACCAAAATCTACGCGGATACCTTGCATTTTGATGAAGTTAATGAGTTGATCAAGCTCTTGCTTAACATCTGCCAAGCCAATTAAGCCATGCAGCTCATCGCGTAATTTAGTAATCTCCGCTTCAATTTCAGGTGTAATACGCATGCGCTCGCCATTAACAAACTCCCCACTATAAATCATTTTGCCATCTTCAGTAAAATAATCCCCGCGGCCATGCGCCACACCACCTTCAATATTACCCTCGTATTTAACAGCACCACTTGGGTAAAAGAGCACGCCAGCGCCTGTCATCACATTGTCTTTAAACTGCCCTTCTGCTACCTTTATGCCTTCTTCATATAAAACGCCCTTGCCATGACGCGCATCATCAAAATAATACCCTTCATATAGCAGTGTAGAAGAAGCATCATCCTCAAACAATCGCCCGAAACCTTGGCGATTTTGCCACATAAACTCTCCTTCATACATCATGCGACCTGATGGGTAATACATAACGCCCTTCCCTTTACGCATACCTTGTACAAACTCACCCTTATAGTAGAGTTGTGTATCATTGGCGTAAAATAATTCGCCGTAGCCATCCATTTGGTCATTAACAAAACTGCCGCGGTACAGCAAATGGTCACCTTGGTAAAACTCCCCTTGCCCATGCTTTTGATTGCGCGCGAATTGCCCGCTATAACGTAACTTGCCCTTTAAATACATTTTGCCATCACCTTGACGCGCTTGTTCGACAAAATCCCCTTCATATAATACGTGCCCTTCTTCGTCGTAGAGCTTGCCAAAACCATCATACACATCATGACCAAAGTCATTCTTTTTTGTTTGCCCCTCATATTTTAATGCACCATCAGGATAAAATAGTTGCTGTTGTTGTCGATTTGTCATTTCCTAGCCCACTCCTTTAGTAATATTATGATTAACACCCTATAAAAATTGAAAATCTTACAAAGTTTTTCGTTTTTAGTGCGCACTTTTAGCTATAATCTATTATAATTATACATGACACTAGATTATTGGGAGAGATACGCATGAAGATTACAATTGGTAATAAATTAAAAATTGCCTTCACCGTGGTCATTATAGCAATGCTTGTGATATCTGGCATTAGTTATATGTACTTACAACGAAGCAATCAGGCACTTGTTTCGATTGACGAAGATACGGAACGCATTGATTTGTATAATGATGTGGCTTTTCAAATGGTGCGTGCTAACGCTTCCATCCGTGGTTATATGATGTACAAAAAGCAGGAGATGCTAGATAATCACTATGAAATTAGAGAAAGCCTACACCAAAGTGTAGATGCCTTACTCGCTAAAAATGAGCAAGACGAAGGTTTTAGTGATTTTGTCGTTAACCTTGAGGCTTGGGAGGCAGCAATTGAAGCTGATGTACTTAAGCCATTACGTGCAGGTGACAATGCCCTTGCCGAAAAAAACGCCCTACCGATTTTAGGTAAAGGCTCACAAGCTTTAGTTGTATTTAGTAAACAGATGGCAACCGAAAATACCGCAGCCATACATAGTAAAATCCAAGATTTACATAAAGGCGCAGCCGCACAACTGCGTACGATTATTATTATTTCCATCATCATTATTATTATCAGTATGAGTATCGCAACCATTACAGGTCGCAATATTGGGCGACGTATGCAACGCACAATTGATACGCTTAATGTATTTTCGACAGGTGATTTAACACAGCGCCTTGAAATGGGCTCGCGCGATGAGTTTGCCTCGCTAGCCGCCTCATTTAACAGCATGGCTGAAAAGTTAAGTGCTATGATGAAAACGGTAAGTCAATCTTCACATACTGTAGCGGCAACATCTGCAGAGCTTACAGCAAGTAGTGAGGAAGTTAGCAATGCCGCAATGAACGTAGCAGAGAGCATTCAGGCTATTTCGTCTAGCCTCGAAAACCAAGAGCATCGCACAAACGAAATGCGTGAAGTCGCCTCGTCAATGATGGTTAAAATGGATGGTATTACAGCTAGTGTAGATGTAACTGATGATGCCATGAATCAAGCAAAAACTATGGCAGATGAGGGCTTTAACTCTGTAACGGCAGTAACCAAACAAATGGATACTATCTCTACCCATACACTTGCGCTGAATGAACGTATGCAAGATTTAGCAGATAATACGACTTCTATTGAGTTAGCCGCCAATGTGATTAAAGATATTGCTGATCAAACTAACCTACTTGCGCTTAATGCTTCAATTGAAGCGGCACGTGCTGGTGAAGCTGGTAAAGGCTTTGCAGTTGTCGCCGAAGAAGTACGCAAGTTAGCAGATGAATCTAATAATGCTGCAGGTAAAATCGAACAAATCATCGCAAGTATTATGACCAATACACGCCATATCGAACAGGATATTACGAATAGTCATTATTCTGTCACAGTTGGGAAAACGAAAGTAGCTGTAGCTAGTCAGTTATTTACCCAAATTGTAATGCGCTTTGATGATGTGCAAGAGCAAACGGCAGCTGTAACTGCCGAAGTGCATAGCATCCATGAAGGGCTATCACAAATTGCCGCTCAAGTTACAGCGATTGATAGCAGTGCCGAGCGTTCGTTAACACGCGCTCAAGATGTAGCGAGTGCCGCAGAGGAGCAAACGGCTTCTGTACAAGAAATTGCTGCAGCTACTGCCCACCTCGCTGAACGTGCTCACGAACTTGCAGATACAACAAAAACATTTACGTATTAATCGCCCTAAGGAGCTGTCATGTACAGCTCCTTTTTGCTTGCTCTTTACCACCTAAATTAATATTTAAACATAAAAATGCATAAAAAACCTAGACAAGCCATTAGTATTTTGTTACGCTATAAAGCATAAATATACATACTTACGTAACGTAAAGACAACGAGGTGCAACAACATGATGGCTTTCGAAAAAACATTAGAAAACGTATCTGGCTGGGTATGGGGCTGGCCAATGATTTTATTATTACTCGGTGGCGGTATCTTCCTAACTATCAAACTTGGCTTCTTCCAGTTCCGATACTTTCCGCATATGATTAGCCAAACACTTGGCAAACTTTTTAAAAAGACAAATGCAGACGGCTCGATTACACCGTTTCAGGCAACAACAGCTGCACTCGCTTCAACCATTGGCGCAGCAAACATTGTCGGCGTACCTGTAGCTATTGCTTTTGGTGGCCCTGGCGCTGTCTTTTGGATGTGGGTTGTAGCGATGATTGGTATGGCTACAAAATACGCAGAGGTTGTACTTGGCGTTAAATACCGCGAAAAAAACGCAGAAGGTGAGTGGGTCGGTGGTCCGATGCACTACATCGAAAAAGGGCTTGGGTGGAAGCCAATGGCTATGTTCTTCGCCTTCTTCCTAATGATTGAAATTGGCGCAAGCTCGATGGTACAGTCCAACTCCCTATCTAAAAACGTAGAGGTTGCCTTTAACGTACCACCTGTAGTAACAGGGCTTGTCATTTGCTTCCTAGTAGCGTTAATGACAATTGGCGGTGTTAAGCGCGTTGGCGCAGTGACCGCAAAATTTATTCCATTTATGGTTGTTCTGTATTTAGGTGCAGCGCTTATCATTTTATTCGCTAACCTAACAGAAATCCCGCAGGCTTTTGCCCTAATCTTTAGCTCTGCATTTGCACCTGCACCTGCCGCTGGTGGCTTTATCGGCGCTGGTGTGGCTATGGCCATTCGCTGGGGCTTAGCACGTGGTTTGTACTCTAATGAAGCAGGTATGGGAACCGCATCTATCGCTCATGCCGCTGCACAAACGGACCACCCTGCTAAGCAAGGCTTATGGGGTATGTTTGAAGTAACAATCGACACATTAGTCGTGTGTACCATGACAGCACTCATCGTATTAACATCAGGTGTGTGGCAAAATGTCCCTGCTGACGAGGCTAATACGATGGTAGTTGTTGCCCTTGCCGAAGTTATTGGCTCTGGCTTAGCTGGCACGTTTATTACTGTATGTTTATTCTTCTTTGTACTATCAACAATTGGTGTAATTGTATTTTACGGGGAAAAACAGGCTGAATATTTATTCGGCTCATTTATTGCAAAAATTGTACGTATTGGCTATTTAGTGGCAATCGTAGTTGGCGCTATTGGCGGTTTACAATTCATTTGGCAGTTCCTTGATATTATGTTGGCACTTGTCGTATTACCTAATATTATTGCCTTAGTGTTATTAAGTGGTGAGGTTAAAACCTTAACCAAAGATTATATCGCAGGGCTGAAAACAAAATAAGCTACAGCTAAAAAAGGCATCCTTTCCATAGGGTGCCTTTTTTGTTAGCTATAGCATATAACTATCAACGTACAATAACGAACAATCGCGGTACATATTACCCTTTTGTTCGTTTAAGTGATTTTTAGCGTCACTATACTTTTTTTCCTTTAAGGTCATACATCCTACTATAAAGCCTTTTTGTTTAGGTTATCCTTGATTTTTTAATAATTTTCCATTAACATCTCTATGAAACTGTTTTCACTACACTCTCTTTATTTGACTAGGTTTATAGCATCATAAAGTAGGTAACATAAGTGTCAACATATAAGGAGGATGTATATGCCGTATGTAATTTCGGTTGTCGGTATTGTCGTTGTGCTAGCGCTCGCCTGGCTAGCAAGCTCGGATCGAAAGAAAATTAAAATCAAGCCAATTATTACGATGCTCATACTGCAAATTGTGTTAGCTATTTTATTACTTAACACTAGTGTTGGGCTATTTATTATTCAGGGCATTGCTGTAGGTTTCGAAAAACTACTGAGCTATGCTAGCGAAGGGATTATGTTCGTGTTTGGTGGTCTCGAAAATACCAACGAATCTTCCTTCTTTTTAAATGTACTGCTA
This sequence comes from Lysinibacillus sp. BF-4, assembly GCF_000743635.1. Taxonomy (NCBI): domain Bacteria; kingdom Bacillati; phylum Bacillota; class Bacilli; order Caryophanales; family Bacillaceae; genus Lysinibacillus; species Lysinibacillus sp. BF-4. The sequence goes on from NZ_JPUW01000042.1 coordinate 13,729, forward strand.
CCTATCGTCTTTATGTCTGCATTAATCGGTATTTTGCAATACATCAAGGTGCTCCCTTTATTTATGCGCGGAGTAGGTACGATACTAAGTAAAGTGAATGGCATGGGTAAATTAGAGTCTTACAATGCTGTTGCTTCGCTTATGGTTGGACAGTCTGAGGTATTTATCACCTTAAAAAAACAGCTTGGTCTATTATCAAACCAGCGTCTTTACACACTTTGTGCATCCGCTATGTCTACAGTTTCAATGGCAATTGTCGGTGCATATATGACTATGCTAGAACCTAAGTATATTGTAACAGCGCTTGTGCTTAATTTATTCAGTGGCTTCATTGTAGCGTCTATGATCAACCCCTATGATGTTGACCCTAAGCAAGATATTCTCGAAATTGAGGTCAAGGAAAAGCAGTCCTTCTTCGAAATGCTCGGTGAATATATTTTAGATGGCTTTAAAGTAGCCATTATTGTTGGGGCTATGCTAATTGGTTTTATTGGCTTAATGGCTGCTTTCAATGGTGTATTTGAGCTAATCTTTGGCATCTCCTTCCAACAAATTTTAGGTTATGTCTTTGCACCACTTGCCTTTTTAATGGGCATTCCTTTTACAGAAGCAGCGCAAGCAGGCTCTATTATGGCAACCAAGTTATTAACTAATGAGTTTGTGGCAATGAGTGAGTTAACGAAAAGCACTTTTGCCTTTAGTGATCGCACACTTGGTATCCTATCGGTTTTCCTTGTGTCCTTTGCTAACTTCTCGTCCATCGGTATTATCGTTGGTGCGGTAAAAGGCTTAAACGAAAAACAAGGTAATGCTGTAGCACGTTTTGGCTTAAAATTATTGTACGGCGCTACACTTGTTAGTATGCTGTCGGCAATTATTGTGAGTTTAATTATTTAAACAAAAAAAGCACACGCGAACGTTCGCGTGTGCTTTTTATACTATTATTTTGTAAAATCTGCATCTAGTGCTTGGTAATCTAGCTGATAGCGTCCGCCATCTGCAACCTCGCTATGGTAAAGTGCTTTTAATGCATAGTTTTTTTGTAAATCCATATCGCGCATTAGTACTTTTAAGCGGTCATGCAACTCGCGATTTTCATTCACTAAACGTTGCATTTGTGGTCTGAAGTATTTCATAATTTATCCTTCCCTTCTTGTACGACACGCTTAACAAACGCCTCTTTATGCTCTGTGTAGCCAACAATATTGCCATCAAATTTTGCGATATACGCTTTTTTAAGCGCTTCATATTCTGCACGTAGTGTTTCTGATGCGCGCAGCTCATCACGAAAAATCGTAAAGTCCTGCCATTTTTCACCTTCATAAGCTACTAAATGAATAATATATGTTTTTACCGCAAAGGTTGTATCAACAAAGCGTGCGAGTATCATCTCATTTTCGCGCACAACACGCAAGCGATAAAAACCGATTGCTTTACACGCGTCAAAAAACGAGGTCGGCACATCTTCTAATGTGTCCACCCCTACCATAATATCAATAATAGGCTTGGCCTCAATCGCCTCGACTGCCGTACTGCCAATATGTACAATACGGTTAGCCGCAAGCCCTGTTGCTTGCTCAATTTGTTGTTGTACAGCTACAAACGCCTTATGCCAACCCGCTTCGTGTGGCACAACTCTAATTTCATCGCCCTTTAACCCTAATTCCAACATTATCACCTCTATACGCTAGTATAGCGCGATTTCCGTTATTTGTGTATCTCTTGTAACGTGCGTTTCACGTCTGACTTTAATCGTTTTAGCGTTCCTGACAGTTCATTCATTTCCGTCTGCAATGTTTTCAGTTGTTTTAAATATTGTTGGCGTTTTTTTCGTTGTTACGGTTTCATGTAAGCTTATCATAGTGAACACCTCATTTCGTAATACCCTTACCCGTTGAAGTTAATGTAAAAACCTCATTTATCTTTTCACATTAAATCTTTAGTTTATTATTACCTAAAAAAGCACTAGTCACAATAGGTGAATTCAATCATTTGTAACGTTATTCCTTCTACCTACACGACTTATTACCTATTTTATAATTTTGTCTAGCTTGACGTCAAATTTGTATTTTCTGTATGTACAGTACACCTCTATAAAGAGAACGCTTCCATTGTACAACGTCATTATATGTTCACTCCATGCGCACAGCGTAAATTTTCTCACTCAGGCGCACAGCTTTCTTACTTCGCCTAAAAATTGTGTCAATTCGCTAAAAAGCACGCCAAAGGAAAACATAATGCGCTATACTAGAGTAGTAAACAAAATACATGATGAGGTGTAATGATGAACCGAGAAACTACGTATAATTTTAATGCAGGCCCTTCTGCATTACCTACAGTCGTGCTAGAGCGCGCACAAAAACAATTACTTAACTTTGAAGAAAGCGGCATGTCTATCATGGAGATGAGCCACCGTGGCAAAGTATACGAAGCTGTACATAACGCAGCTATCGAGCGCATGCGCAAACTGTACAACATCCCAGCAGATTATGAAGTGCTATTTTTACAAGGCGGCGCAAGCTTACAGTTCTCTATGATCCCTATGAACTTTTTAGCGGAAGGCGAAAAAGCTGGCTATATTATGACAGGCTCTTGGTCAGAAAAAGCTATTAAAGAAGCAAAAATGGTAGGCACAACTTATGAAGTGGCCTCTACAAAAGACAACCACTACAAAAATATCCCAACTACTCTTACAGTCGAAGAAGGCACTCGCTATGTGCACATGACTTCAAACAACACAATTTTTGGTACACAATTTAAAACAACACCAGATGTCAATGTGCCATTAATTGCGGATATGTCAAGTGACATCATGTCTAAACCAATCGACGTATCAAAATACGCGATGATTTATGCAGGCGCTCAAAAGAACTTAGGCCCTTCAGGCGTAACAGTTGCGATTATCAAAAAAGATTTCCTAGCAACAGCTAAAACAGAAAACCCAACCGTTTTACAATATGCAACTCACGTAAAAAACAATTCACTTTACCACACACCACCAACATTCGGTATTTATATGCTAGGTGAAGTATTAACATGGATTGAAGAGCAAGGCGGTCTTGAAGCTGTTAATAAACAAAATGAAATGAAAGCTGCCCTAATCTACGATGTAATTGATGGCAGTAACGGTTTCTACACAGGTCATGCTGACAAAGAAAGTCGTTCACTAATGAACATTACATTCCGCGTAGCTGACGAAGAACTAGAGAAAAAGTTCCTTACAGAAGCAGCAGCAGCTGGTTTTGTAGGTCTTAACGGTCACCGTTCAGTAGGCGGTTGCCGCGCATCTGCGTACAATGCCGTACCAGTAGCAGCGTGCCAAGCATTAGCCGACTTCATGAAAAACTTCATGGCAAACAACTAAAAGTGGAGAAAGGCATTAAGCTTCGCAGGGCATTGGAGCTTTTGGGTTGAACGCGTTCTTTGCGTTCAGACACAAAAGTGAAATGACACAAGAAGCTGCCTTTCGAAACTAGATAACAACTAAAAGTGGAGAGGGCTTGAAAGCTTCAATGGATGTTGGAGGGCAAGAAACGAAAGCGTTTCTTGCTTTCAATTGACTGAATAAAAACTAGCCCTCATAACCAATACAAAACCCCTAGAATTTTTCATTCTAGGGGTTTTGTATTGGCGTAATACTCATTAAAGGGTGGTAAATAGTATCATCTACCGAACGCGCAGCATCAACAAGCGATAGCTGGGCTACCGCAAGCGTCCGCCCAGTTGCGAGTAGCTCTGTTAACTTTTCCTGTACTAACGCATCATGTGCCTTTTTATGCCCATTTAATAATAATTCATACGCGCGCTCAATCATAATAATTTCATAGTTAACCTGACGCCCTGCCTTATGCAGACGCGCAATTGTACCTTTAATGGTATCCGTATTCGTAAAAATAAGCGTTTGTGGTACGGTACGCTGTGCGAGCAAGGCAAAAAATGGCGCGTCAATCTTTACAACAGTAGAAGGAATAACCTCGCCTTCAATTTGCGCAATATAGTCCGTACATGTGATATATACCACATCCGCCTGCTCACTGAGTGCAGTCAGAGTGGTTAAGATTTCTGCCTTACGAATACGCGGCTTTACAACATGCTCAATGTCATCAAATAAACTATCCATATACGCTTTATTTGAGCGATGTGCATGTAAGCAAGCAATTCGTGCTGTCATTGATTACTCTCCTTTGTCGTGAAAAAAGTCAGTCGCATTAAACGACTGACTTCACTGCTGTAACAGCAGCCTCTAGTGTAGAAACAATTACACCGTTTTGTTTAATTAAGCCTACCACAAATAAGTTACGATAGACAAATTGATTTTCCGTTGGGTCTTGTTGTAAAATTTCTAGCTTTTGTGGGTGCGTTGTACCTTGCTGACGTACATCGGTAAATACCGCCACAATTGGACGGTTAAATGTCGAAAACACACCAATCTCGGCTGCGACACCTGAGTCGATTTCCATACCATCAATTACTGCAATTAATACATCACTTGCCGCGAGCGCAGCTAGGTCTGCTTGTGCAATTGCCTCGCTTGTCGCAAAGGCGGATTTGTCATTAATTGCAGGGTTTTCCTGCGGTACATATAAATCAATCGCTGGGATTGCCTCTCGTAGTTGGCGCGCTAACACCTCATTAACGTAGCGATCACCCATTGAAAATAAACCATTGGCTAAGTATGCCTTCACTTCAATCACCTCTGCCATAAGTATACCATTTATGCCTCAACTGGCATACGCACATCCTGTAAATAATGCGCCAAACTTCCCTCGTACACAGGCTCTACGTACGTAAGCTCTGTAAGGCAAGCAGGTGTCATAAAGGCAGGGTTTTCGCGCACTTCTAAACCACCACGTTGTAAAACGGTTGCCACAAACTGTGAGCAAAAATATGCACGCTCACGCTTAACTTCCTTATGCAACATTACGCCAAACAAACCAATGAAGTTGTATTTGTAACGATTGCGATTAGCATGCATATAACGTACTTTACTTTTCATTTTTAAATATTGGTGTGTGGAAACCGCAATACGGTAAATGCGACAACGGGCGCGCTCAAAAAGACCAGCCTCTGCCTTTTCGCGCAAAAAACCACCGCTCAGGGGGTTGTGCAATTGTAGCCGACCAAAGCTATACATTTCAAATAAACTCTCGTCAAAAGCGATGGAGGCGTGATTCATGGGTTCTTGTGTATATAAGCCAATCGCGCGTGATAACAGTGTGCGCGTTTCAGTTAATATGATATAAATCATTCTTTTCATTGTTCGTTCACCTACACTTTGTATCTACTTCCTTTACGGTAGTCGTAATGTAAAGGTTTCATTTACCTAAGTATAGTCAATAAACCTTACGAACTTCTTTATCAAATCTTAAATATTCCTTAAGATTATAGGCAAAATAAAAAGGACGGGTTCAAGTAGCTTAGCTCACCTGGTCTCGTCCTTTGTATCATTTGCGCTGATCGCCTTTTTTTGTATCGCGTGGCTGAAACCACTCTTCATACGTATAATTTGTCACCATCTTGCTCACCTCCACATGTATGGTATACCCCAACTCGTACATTAGAAACAATATTTTTCATGCGATGCATGTAACTTTAATCAGTAATTTCTCATACAACTATTATATTATATCTAGTTTTTATATTAGTAAATGAAACTATAAACCTAATTTATTTATCAATAAACTACAACTTTAGACTTCTAAAGTGCATTTTTTTACGGAATCAGCCGATTTTTTATTATTTTCTGAAAACTATGTCAAATAGCTAAGAAAATAAATATTTGCATATATGCTTTACTATTCGCTAAAATGGCTGTTATCACGTATACTGAATGGAATTCATTTAAGGAGCGACTTATGGAAACAAAATCACCACGCGCATTATTTTTCTCGTATTTAATCCCTTCACTCATCGGTATGATGCTGATGGCTATCAATATTTTAGTGGATGGATTGTTTGTTAGTCATGGTGTTGGCGACCGCGCGCTAGCTGGCGTTAATATTGCCGTACCTATCTACTCTATTTTACTATCCATCTCATTATGGATTGGTATGGGTGGCGCTACGCTGTACTCTATTAAAATGGGTGAAGGCGAGCCACACAAAGCCAATGCCATTTTTACACAGGCTATTATTGCCGCGATTGGCATTGTGGCTATTATTATCGCACTCTCACTCGCCTTCGAAAAAGAAATGGCGTACTTCTTTGGGGCGAGCGACGCGATTTACCCGTATGTGCATGATTACTTGCACTATATTTTATTGTTTGGGCTTGTGTTTATCATCGAAAATATTTTAAGTATTTTTGTACGTAATGATGGCAATCCCGTACTCGCTACTATCTCACTTGTTGTAGCGGCACTACTTAATATTGTGCTTAACTACATTTTTATCTTCCACCTGCATTTAGGTGTGAAGGGGGCGGCTTTTGCGACGATTATCGCCACATTTATTGGCATTATCGTGCTCCTGTCCCACTTCCTAAAGCCAACTAACTTACGCCTTGTTAAAACGCGCCTTGAGCCTAAGGTCGTTATGCAGGTACTAACGATTGGTTTGCCAAGCTTTATTGTAGAAGCGTCTGCTGCAGTTATTGTTATTGCCTATAATATGACGTTTAGCCATTTTGTTGGCGAGGTTGGTATTACTTCATTTGCGGTCATTAACTATGTACATGTGGTCTTTATTATGATTTTCATTGGGGTAGGCGCAGCATTACAACCTATTACAAGCTATCATTACGGCGCACGTCTTTTTGAGCGACTCAATGTCTTTGTGCGCATCGCTGTTATTACAAGCTTTGTCATTGGAGCTAGCGCCTTTATACTAGGGCTTGTAGCAAATGATTGGATTATTGCCTTGTTTGGCATTGATAACCCTGAGGTGGTAGCTTATACACGCAGTGGTATTGTACTGTTCTTTAGTGGCTATTTATTTTTAGGGGTTAATATGGTATTTGCGGAGTTTTATCAATCTATCGAAAAAATCCGTCTAGCTACAATTATTATTATGATGCGTAGTTTAATTTTATTTTTACCTTTACTATGGCTACTGCCAACGTTCTTTGGCGCGCGTAGTATTTGGCTCGCCTTCCCCATTGCGGAAGGGCTAACGATGCTTGGTATTTTTGGCTATGTAGCAATGAAAAAACGTTCAGGGAAATAAAACCCTGAACGTTTTTTTATGCTGGTCGGTATTTATTTGTAATGCCGCGTAAGTAGTTACGCGCAAAACTGTCGCCACACTCTTTATAATTGCGATGAGAGGGATTGCGTAGTAGTGCGCCGAGCTCCCCCTTAGAAACATTAATACCACCGTCATGCAGTATGGCAATCATGTCTTCTGTTGTAAGGGCTAGCGCAATTTTTGTTTTTTTAAGCAACATATTATTAGGTGCTTCTTTACCTGTAGCTTCTAGTGGTGGTTTGCCTGGTTGCGCCCCACGCTTAAACGTAATAAAACCGTTTAAAAAGGCCTCAAGTGTTTTATTATTACACGCTTTAAATTCTTCTGGTGCTTCTTCGTCCTCATATACTTTAATCAGCATATTTTGCACATCATCTTTTGTTAGCGTTACGCCACCTAATTTAAAAATATCTACCATATCTATATTTTTAATATCAAAGGCATAGCGCAGACGAATTAAAATATCATTATTTGTCATCGTTTGACCTCCTAAAGGTTTAGTATAACAAAAAAACCCCAAGCGA
>NZ_JPUW01000043.1:0-17497 GCF_000743635.1 Lysinibacillus sp. BF-4
TCCCAGCCTCTTTTATGATTAATGGTGTTGTTTAATTTGAGCTAAAACAGCATCACGCAGTGCAGGCTCCATTGTTTTGTCTAGCTTCACTTGGTTAGTTAAGCGTTCTTTTAATTCTTTTTCGGTCATAATACCGCGTTCTTCTAAGATTGTGACAAGTAAGTTTAAGATTAAAATATTAGTTGTATTAGCTGCATTTTGTTCCATACAAAAGCCCTCCTATAAGTAATGTACTGTACTTATAGTATGCCCCTAACTGTATTATTTGAAACGACAATTGCCAAAATTAAGCAGTCCACGAGCATGAAATAGGGGATAATTAGCATGATGTAGCAGACAATTCCTATTGTTCTTCTACGTATTTATTGCCAGCCGCATACCAGCCGCTACCAAATAAAATAGCAACAACTACAAGGAAGACATAGATCGGTAGTTGCCAGTTACCTGTTTGGTCGTAAAGCCAGCCAAAAATAACCGGACCACTTGCTGCGAGTAGGTAACCAATAGACTGTGCAAAACCTGATAAGTCTGCAGCTGCGTATGCTGTTTTTGTGCGTAATGTAAAGAGCATCATAGCTAAGCTAAATGAAGAGCCACCAGCAGAGCCAATACAAATCATCCATAATACTGTGTAGTCAGTGAAACCAAGTGCAATACCAACAAAGCCAATGGTATAAAGTAGTGTTAGTACAATGACAATAGGACGTTGATTTTTTAATTTGTCGGCAAGTACTGGCATAATAAAAGTGAGTGGTAGTTGAGCTAAGAGCATGATAGCAACCATCCACCCTGCCTTATCTGCTGCCATACCTTGCGATACAAAAATTGCAGGTAGCCATGCACCTGTTGTATAAAAAATAAAAGATTGTAAACCCATTGCGAGTGTTACAGCCCATGCGAGTGGTGAGCGCCATAGCTTTAATTTAGGTGCAGTAGTAGTTGTAGCTTGCATACGATCATTATTGCGTAATTGTGGTGACCAAACTAAGCTGGCAATCATAACAATTATAATAGGAAAGGCGAGTGCAATTTGCCAGTTAGTAGTGTTGGCAATAGGATGGCTAAGCCCTGCACCAAAGCCACCTGATACATTCATCGCAACAGAGTAAATCCCCATCATTAAGCCAACATGGAAGGGAAATTTCAATTTAAAAAAGCTAGGTAACAAAACATTACCAAAGGAAATAGCTACACCAATAATAATTGTACCTACTAGCAATAGTGAGGTCATGCCTACTGAACGTAGCGCAATACCAGCAGCTAATAGAAGCATTGAAATAAATAAAGACAGCTCAATGCCAATCGTACGTGAAATACGTGGCACAAAGGGAGATACTAATGCAAATGCAAGTAATGGGATTGTTGTTAAAAAGCCCGCTAACACATTTGAAATACCAAGCCCTTCTCTAATAAATTCGATGATGGGGCCTACAACTGTTAAAGGTAAGCGTAGTGTCATTGCCATCAATATGATACCAATAATCAAAATAAGCGTTTTACCACGCCAATTTATTTTCCGGGAAATACTAAGCTGTTCATCCATTGCAGTCCCTCCATAAATTTCGTATTATTACCACAGTTTAGCGTAAAACATACATATAAAACAGAAAAATTAAAAAATACAGATAATTTGGTAGCGTTTGCATTGCGTTTTTTCCTATGTTAAACTCGTTTACGTTATCAAAAATTTCATATAATACCTCATAATTTATGAGGTAGAGGTCGCGGTATGCAAGAGTAAGCGTGTGGAGATGGCAAGCATCGATGAAACACGACGAAAGGGTACACTGCCGAAGCGTTAATTAGCTTGCCGTAATTAATGCTGGGGTTGTCATCGAAAGAGACAGAACTGTCACGCCACAAGCGTGTTGAGCTATCAGTTGAGGTTTTCAGGAAGCATCTTCACGATATGTGAGGATGCTCTTTTTATTTACAAGAGAGGAAGCAATAATGATGAGTAATGAAATAATTGAAATAGGTAAAAAACCTAAACTCCAAAAATCACTTAAAAGCCGTCATATTACGATGATTTCCCTCGGAGGGACAATTGGTACTGGTTTATTTTTAGCGAGTGGTGGTGCGATTGCACAGGCTGGCCCTGGTGGCGCATTATTAGCTTATGGCTTAATTGGTATCATGGTATTCTTTTTAATGACTAGCTTAGGTGAGATGGCAGCTTATATGCCATCATCAGGTTCATTTAGTACGTATGCTACAAAGTTCGTAGATCCCGCGCTAGGCTTTGCACTAGGCTGGAACTATTGGTATAACTGGGCAATTACAATCGCAGCTGAAATCGCGGCTGTTACTTTAATCATGAAGTATTGGTTCCCAGACAGCTCGTCCATTTTATGGTCACTGTTATTTATTTGTATTATTTTAGGATTTAATGTGTTATCTGTACGTAGCTATGGCGAGAGTGAGTATTGGTTCTCGATGATTAAAGTAGCTACAGTAATTATCTTTATTATTTTAAGTTTTGCGATGATTTTTGGTATTCTTGGAGGCAATGCACCTGTTGGCTTTACTAATTTCTTTCATGGTGACGGCCCGTTTCATGGTAGTTTTTTAACGTTCTTTGGTATTTTCCTAGCGGCAGGCTTTTCATTCCAAGGTACAGAGCTTCTTGGTGTAACCGCTGGCGAAACTGAAGACCCAGGGAAAAATATACCGAAAGCCGTACGCTCGGTATTTTGGCGAATTGTACTGTTTTATATGCTTGCGATTTTAGCGATTGGCTTACTCATCCCGTATGACGACCCACGTTTATTATCAGAGGATGTAACGGTATCACCATTTACTTTAGTATTTGAACGCACAGGTATCGCATTTGCGGCCTCTGTAATGAATGCGATTATTTTAACGGCATTATTATCAGCAGGTAACTCAGGGTTATATGCATCGTCTCGTATGCTGTGGCAGTTAGCTGTGGATGGTAAAGCGCCTAAGTTCTTTATGAAACTAACGCGCCGAGGTATTCCAATTTATTCGTTACTTGCAACACTGGCTGTTGGTTCACTAGCATTTTTAGCCTCTATATTTGGCGATGGTGTTATTTATATTTGGTTACTTAATGCGTCGGGGTTATCAGGATTTATTGCATGGCTTGGTATTGCCATTAGCCATTATCGTTTCCGCCGTGCCTACATTAAGCAAGGGCATGATCTCAATGATTTACCATATGTTGCACCACTTTATCCTTTTGGCCCATTGTTTGCGTTCTTCTTATGTTCAGTGGTAATTATTGGTCAAAACTATCAAGCTTTTGTAGGTGGTCATATTGACTGGTCAGGATTATTAATTACGTATATTGGTATTCCGTTATTTTTAGCCTTTTATATTGGTTATAAAGTAAAACATAAAACTAAACTTGTACCGTTAGAGGAATGTGATTTAACGGTAGAAAAATAAAAGAGATGCGTGCTATATTTTTTAGCACGCATCTTTTTTAGGTTTTAGGGCGTTCTTATAAAGGTAAAGTACATACTAAAAGGGGAGATTAACATGAAAAAAACAGCGTTAGCCGCAGCACTCGGCTTAAGTGCGATGTTAGTATATGGTTGTTCAAATGACAGCAAGGTGGATACTGCAACAAACGAGCAACCTACAGCGACTGAAACACAAAAGGACATTATTTCGATGGATGATATTAAAGCAAAAGCTTTAAAGGAAATTGAGGGTGGCGAAGTAACGAGTGTGGAGCAAGACGATAAAAAAGGCATTCGTGTGTATGAGTTAGATGTTGTAACAAACGAAGTCAAATACGAATTAACTTATGACGCGCATACAGGCGATTTACTCAAAAAAGAAGAAGAACGTCGTGACCAAACGAATAATGGTGATGTCGCAACAGGCGATGCAACAAAAGAGTTTAAAGTAACAGAGAAGCAAGCTAAAGACATTGCTATGAAAAAAGTTGGTGAGGGTGAGATTTCGAAATTTGAATTAGATCGCAGTGACCAAAAGTACGAAATTGAAATTAAAACGGCTACGATGGAGTATGATGTGGACATTGATGCCAACACAGGCGATATCGTAAAATATAAAGAGGATACACGTGACTAATGAAAGCGTTTTTGCTATAGTGTAAAAAAACGAACGTTAAAAAGGATTTTATTTGAAATCCGTCTAATTTCCGAATGTTTGGAATCATTACACTATTTTAATACGTCTTGCAAACAATAAACGGCATGCTTATAATAGTTCTATTCAAAAATACTCATATAATCGCGAGGATATGGCTCGCAAGTTTCTACCGGCTCACCTTAAATGAGCTGACTATGGGTTGTTTCGTTTAGGCATTATACATGTCGTTTTTTTATTTTTCGGCAGTTGTATGGCTCGTTAAACGTTGCTCCCACAGTAGTGAGCGATGTTTAGCGAGTTTTTTCGTACACAAATAAAGAAGGGAAGTAATCGTATGCAATTATTAAAGGAAAAAATTATTAAAGAGGGACAAGCACTATCGTCTACAGTATTAAAAGTAGATACATTTTTAAATCACCAAATCGATCCATTATTAATGAAGGAAATTGGACACGAATTTGCCACACGCTTTTCAGATGAGGTAATTACAAAAGTATTAACAATTGAGTCTTCAGGTATCGCACCATCAACAATGCTTGGCTTAGAAATTGGAGCACCTGTTGTCTTTGCGCGTAAACGTAAATCTTTAACGCTATCGGATAATTTATATACATCACAAGTACATTCATTTACGAAAAATGTAACAAGTGATATTGCTGTATCACGCGATTTTTTAAACGCGGACGATAATATTATTATCATTGATGACTTTTTAGCTAACGGTGAAGCTGTAAAAGGTTTACTTGATATTGCAGCTCAAGCTGGCGCACATGTAGTAGGTGTCGGTATTGTTATTGAAAAAGGCTTCCAAGATGGAGGTAAAAAGTTACGCGAGCAAGGTGTCCGTATTGAATCATTAGCTATCGTTGAATCATTAGAAGAAGGCAAAGTAACATTTGTCGAGGAGGAAACGAAGTAATGGACAAAGCGAAGGCGACCGCTCTCGGCATACAGCATTTACTTGCGATGTATGCCGGTGCCATTTTAGTGCCACTTATTATAGGTAATGCAATTGGTTTTGATTCCAAGCAATTAACGTATTTAGTCGCTATTGATATTTTAATGTGTGGTGTTGCAACGTTATTACAAGTATTATCTGGTCGCTATATTGGTATTGGGTTGCCAGTGGTACTAGGCTGTACGTTTACAGCCGTAACACCAATTATCTCGATTGCCAATAATCCTGAACAAGGTATAACGGCTGTCTACGGCGCTATTATCGCTTCAGGCTTAATTATTATGCTGATTGCGGGCTTCTTTAGCCGTTTGGTCAAGTTTTTCCCGCCAGTGGTAACAGGCTCAGTCGTAACGATTATTGGGGTATCACTACTACCCGTATCCATGAATAATATGGCGGGCGGTTTGGGAGCAGATGATTTTGCTTCAACACAAAATCTAACGCTTGCCTTCGCAACCTTACTTATCATTTTACTCGTTTATCGTTTTTCTACAGGATTTATACGCGCTATTGCCATTTTAATTGGTATGGTAGCAGGAACATTGCTAGCTATTGCTTTAAATGCTGTAGACTTTACACCAATTAAACAAGCGGATTTTGTGCATATTGTGCAACCCTTTTATTTTGGAGTACCAACCTTTGATGCAAGTGCTATTTTAACAATGACACTTGTAGCTATGGTGTCGTTAGTAGAGTCAACGGGTGTTTACTTTGCTCTAGGTAGTATTTGCAAAAAAAACATTTCACAAAAAGAGCTTGCGCGTGGTTACCGTGCAGAAGGACTTGCTTCTATTATTGGTGGGTTATTTAATGCCTTTCCATATACAACGTTTTCACAAAATGTTGGGCTTACTAAAATGTCTGGTATTAAAGATCGCCGTGTAATTGTGATTACTGGTGTTATGTTAGTGCTACTTGGTTTTTCGCCAAAGCTTGCTGCATTAACTTTACTTATCCCAACCTCAGTATTAGGAGCTGCCATGCTAGCGATGTTTGGTATGGTTATTACGCAAGGTATTACGATGCTAGCGCCTTCGGTTGAAAAATCAGCAGAGAATGCAATGATTGCAGCTATTGCTATTGGCATGGGCGTTGGTGTGTCAGTTGTGCCAGAGTTATTTGCTAACTTGCCAGACCGTCTATCTATTTTAGTATCTAATGGTATTGTTGCTGGTTCAGTAACAGCAATTGTACTAAATATTTTATTTAATATGATTGGGCCAAAGCCAAAGGATGACCCAATGCACTCATAAAAAGAAGCTACTAGAAAATTTTCTAGTAGCTTTTTCTATTCCCTACTTGCTTTGTTGGTATTGAAGCGTTACAATGCTAATACATAACCAAGTAACTCGGGGGGAATTAAACATGACATTTCAAGTAATCGCCAATATTGCTGTTTTACTCGTTTTTGTTGGCGTATTATATTTTTTAAAGCAAAAACATATTAAATTTTCGAATCGCGTATTTATTGCGCTAGGTTTAGGTATCGCGTTAGGGCTTGTATTACATTTAATTTATGGCACAGAAAGTGAAGTGCTGAGTCAAACGATGCCATGGTACAACATTTTAGGTACAGGCTATGTAAAGCTACTTCAAATGATTGCAATGCCACTCGTATTTATTTCGATTTTAATCGCTTTTACTAAATTAACGATTGGTAAGAACTTAGGTAAGATGGCGGCAATTATTTTAGCTGTACTGATTGGTACAACAGCGTTAGCTGCTGCAGTTGGTATTGGTTCAGCCGTAGTCTTTGACTTAGATGCATCACAAATTTTACAAGGTGAGGCAGAGGTTGCGCGTGGTGAGGCAATTACAGCTCGCTCTGAAGAAATGGCAGGTAAGGCTTTACCTGACCAAATCCTAGATCTATTTCCTGCTAATCCATTTTTTGATTTAACGGGCGCACGTTCGACATCAACAATTGCAGTCGTTATTTTTGCCGCATTTTTAGGCTTTGCGTATTTAAAAATAAATCGCAAACAGCCAGAGGTTGCAGCTACTGTTAAAAAAGGTGTGGACGCCATTTATGCGTTAATTATGGAAGTTGTAAAAATCGTATTACGTTTAACGCCGTATGGTATTTTAGCATTAATGGCTCGCACAGTGGCAATGTCCGATTTTGGTGCGATTTATAACTTAGGTAAGTTTGTTATCGCGTCTTATGTTGCACTAGGTATTATGTTCATTGTGCATTTAATTATTATTGCGTTAACAGGTTTAAGCCCATTAACTTATTTAAAAAAAGCCTCTGAAGTTTTATTGTTTGCCTTTACTTCTCGTTCAAGTGCAGGCGCGTTGCCTTTAAACATTCAAACTCAAACACAAAAAATGGGTGTGTCAGATGGTGTAGCTAACTTTGCGGCGTCATTTGGTTTATCTATCGGCCAAAATGGCTGTGCAGGTGTTTATCCTGCCATGCTTGCAATTATGATTGCGCCAACGGTCGGTATTAATCCATTAGATCCAACATTTATTGCTACAGTAATCGTTGTAGTAGCGATTAGCTCATTTGGTGTGGCGGGTGTAGGTGGCGGTGCAACTTTCGCGGCAATTATTGTACTGTCAGCGTTAGATTTACCGGTAGCACTTGCGGGTGTATTAATTTCAGTAGAGCCTTTAATTGATATGGGACGTACAGCACTTAATGTTAATGGCTCGATGACTGCAGGTGTTACAGCAGCTCGTGCCTTAGGTGAGTTAGATACTGAAGTTTTCAATGATACACATCAACAGTTAGAAGAAGTTACACATTAATACAAATAAAA
The DNA here is from genome assembly GCF_000743635.1 of Lysinibacillus sp. BF-4. Classification (NCBI taxonomy): domain Bacteria; kingdom Bacillati; phylum Bacillota; class Bacilli; order Caryophanales; family Bacillaceae; genus Lysinibacillus; species Lysinibacillus sp. BF-4. The sequence goes on from NZ_JPUW01000043.1 coordinate 7,813, forward strand.
TAGGCTGGGATATAACTCGATTTTTTGAGAAAATATAAAAAAACACTCATTAATTTTCTTGAATTTTTTATTTGTTATATTCATTAAAAACCCAAAAAATGTGAGACGATTTTAAAAATCATCTCACATTTTTCTTTTGTCCCAGCCTCTTTTTGTTTTACTATTTAAGAGCCGCCATAAATAACTTGTTCAGCTGGTAAAAAGATACCTTGCGCTACATCAAATTGCAGTAACGTACCATCGTTATCAATTTTATATGTTCCGATAGCAGACGGGCCGTTGATAACCATAATGATGAGATACCCATCTTCGTCCATTTCCATCTGATATTGATAAGTAGAAAAATCAATGCCTTCATTATGAGAAATCAAGTCTAACACCTCTTGAGTAGTCATATTTGTATGCCCTTTTTTTATTGTTGGCTGTACATTATTTGGTTTTGGTGATATGGGAGGTGTTACTGGTTGTTCCTGTTGTTTTTCTGGTTCATTTTCTTGTGAGCCAGCTGCTTCGCCATTAGAAGAAGTGGTAACTTCTTTAAACTTCAAATTTTCATCAAAGGAAAAATCATAGTAATCACCTTTGAACCACATTGTGATTTTTACGTCTTTTTGTTGTAACTCTTTAGGAATTTCAATTAAATAATAAATTTTACGTTCGCCTAGAGCAGGTAGGCTGGTAATATTTGCGTAATTTAAATCTTCTTGATTCACACTTTCTACGGTAGCAAAGCCTGTGTATTCATAATAATTATCTAGTAAAGCAGAGAAACTCATAATTTCATCTGCAGCTAATTCGCTAGACTTTAGGTTTTTAACTTTGTTTTCTATTACCAAATAGACATTATTTTCATCAGCCTCATAATAAGTTGTTAAAAAGCGAGACATAGGAGGTTCCACGATATTTGTATAGTAAATATCGTCAATTATAACTTGAGCGAAATTATCGCGTTTTACTATTTCTTTCACTTTTGCAGAAGTTCTTAGCTTATTGGTGTCTTGTAGTGTGAAAGAAGTTTTATATTTTTTATCGTTTATTGTAGCTTGTAGAGTAATTAGAGTTTTATCATCAACGTTAGGAATTTCAGCTAAAAAATGAATCGTTTGTTCATTTAATGATGGTATTACAGGTGAAGTATCAAACATACTGCTTTTGTTAGATTCTGCTATCGCAAATGCACTGGAATTTTCGTCATTAATGGTATATGAAATATCAATTAACTCGTCAACGCTTTTTGGTGTTTGGTATAAGTTTTTAATAGTCATTGTCACGTCTAAATAAGTATTTTCTGGATTATCCACTTCATAAAGATTAATGATGCCATCTGGATTAGGCGGGGTAATTCTAGGTGATTTGGCAATACGTTGTATTTGATAGCTCATATGTTCATCAATAGTTGTTTGTTTATCAAGGTGAAAAATTTTTGCTTCTTGCTCTTTTGGTGTAGGTGTATTCGTAGAACACCCTACTAATAAGTTGACTATCAATAGTAGCCCAAACCATTTTTTCATAAAGGATTCTCCTCCTTGATTTTTACATAGAAATCTTGACCATTGATTAAATCGGGTAATGTAATGGCGTATTGCTGTTTGAGATAGCGGTAAATAGCGCGAGCAAAGCCGTCATAGCCATTGAGCAGTGTACCTGCTGTAATGGGGCGCTCTACGTTGTGAAAGCTGAAATAGACGCGTGTGTCTTCGTCCATGCTTGCGAGAATAGCGTGCATGTCTTGTTCGCTTAACTCAATGCGTCGCATATAGCGACACTCACGTTTATAAGTGTCATGCGTAATAAATACAGGCTGCGTTTCTGTGATGAGGTTTGGCTGTGTCATAAATATCACCCTTTGCAGTTAGTTACTTTGATTATACTAATAATCTTGCCATTTTTCTTCTTGAATTTGTTCAGCTATCAGTTGTAAATCATAGGCATTAATTTCGTAAAAGGCATAGTCTGTTGTTTCGGCATGCGCTTTGATTAGGCGCTTTAAAAATTTAGGGGACGCCTCTTGTTCTTCATCATAGACGAGAAGGGCGCCGCTCGTATTACGGATTAAAAATTTATCCTTCTCAATAAATTGCCAAGGTGCTTCGTAGGGCTTTTTCGTCGCGCTATCAACAAAATCTGCCTGCATAATCATCATGTCGTATTTTTCTTTTTTTGCATCGTTCCAACGCTCTTGTTGATTGAGGAAAGGCGTAATAATACCGAGCTTGATGTCATACTCTTGCTGTAGTTCAAAAACGACATCTGCTCCCCATGTTTCGACACCTTGTTGCCCACTAATAATGACCCACTCTAGTCCTTCAGTGAGCAAAAGTAATAGTTGTTCACGAATAGCTCTTTTAATGATTTCAACACCTGGGTGTGACTCGTTAAAAATACCTAGCTCATGCGGGCGGTAGCCACTTAAAATGATACTTTTCAGCATAAAAATGCCTCCTCCTAAATAATCAGAAAATTAAAAACAGTTTGTTGTATAACAATATTTTTTGCTTAAATCGAGATATATCTCGCTATTTTAGCAATTTCGTAATAAGTCAGGAAAATAACAAAAAACTTTGTTGCATAACAGATAGTGGTTTGGTAAGGTTTTACTATGAAATAATTATATTTTTATAATAATTGTAAGCGTATGCATTACGCAAACTAAGGAGTGGAATCATGTTAGCCACATGGAAGCGGTTATGGGCTATGAACGACGATGTAAAAGGGATGTTTCGATTATTTACCGCACCGCACGAGGCAGATACAGTTAAAGGCGGCGGCGCAGGGCATCCTGTCGGTGTTAATAATGAAGGCGGCGGTAAAGACTCAAAAAGCTACACAGTTACCCAGCTAATTGGATTGATTGTTGGTCCAGCACTATTCTTTTTAATTTATTTCTTTTTTAAACCAGAAGATTTATCAGCAGAAGGTGTTGCGATTTTAGCGAGTACGGTTTGGATTGCGACATGGTGGATTACTGAGGCATTGCCAATTCCCGTAACTTCTCTAATGCCACTCGTGTTATTCCCGATGACATTGGGGCTTGATGTGAAGGAAACAGCTTCAGCGTACGGCGACGAAAATATATTCTTATTTATGGGTGGTTTCATTATCGCACTTGCGATGGAAAAATGGAATTTACACCGACGTATTGCCTTAGGTATTATTTCGGTTATTGGTGTAACAATGGACCGTATCGTTTTAGGTTTCATGGTTGCGACAGGCTTCTTATCTATGTGGATCTCGAATACAGCCACAGCTATGATGATGGTGCCGATTGGTCTTGCGATTATTGCGCAAATCTCTGAGGCAGTAAAAGATGATCCAACGATTGATACTTCAAAAGAAAACTTTAAATTTGGTAAGGCACTTATGCTAGGTATTGCTTACTCAGCTTCTGTTGGTGGTATCGCAACATTAATCGGTACACCGCCAAACACGCTACTTGCAGGTGCAATCTCTAAAATTTATGGTGTTGAAATTACATTTGCTGGCTGGATGATGTTTGGTGTACCATTTGCTTGGACATTTATCTTTGTCATTTGGGTATACTTAACGAAGTTTGCCTTAAAATCAGAAATTAAAACATTGCCAGGTGGTAAGGCAGTAATTCATGCAGAGCAGAAAAAGCTTGGTAAAGCATCTTACGAAGAAATTATGGTGTTTATCGTCTTTATTACAGCAGCGTTTGCTTGGATTACACGCTCATTTTTACTACAGGGCTTCTTCCCAGGTTTATCAGACGGTGTTATTGCGATGATTTTTGCGATTGTATTGTTTGCGATTCCTTCGGTCAATAAAAAGGGCGACCATTTAATGGACTGGAATACAGCCGTTCAATTGCCTTGGGGCGTACTACTATTATTTGGTGGTGGTCTTGCGATTGCAGCAGGCTTTAAATCTTCAGGTTTATCAGAGTGGATTGGTTCACAATTAGGCGGCTTAGCAGGTGTGCATTTATTTGTACTTATTTTAGCAGTAGCCACATTAATTATTTTCCTAACCGAGATTACGTCCAATACAGCCACAGCTTCGATGATGTTCCCGATTATGGCTTCATTATCGTTAGCGCTTGATGTCCATCCATACAGCTTAATGATGGCGGCAGCAGTTGCGGCATCATGTGCGTTCATGCTACCAGTAGCAACGCCACCAAATGCTGTTGTGTTTGGCTCAGGTTACTTAAAGATTCCTGATATGGCAAAGGCCGGCTTTGCGCTTAACTTATTTGGTATCCTTTTAGTTACAGTATGTATTTACTTCCTAGTGCCAGCACTATGGGGTATTGACTTAAATGTTTTCCCAGATGCATTTAAATAATAATAAAAGCCTTTCGGAAATTTTCCGAAAGGCTTTTTTGTATTAGCGTCCAAATTCGTGTGTCGTTTGTTCGCCTGAGATAAAGTAAAGTGTGCGGTTATTAACGACACGTACATTTTTGACTGAGTCGGACATAACCGGCATACCCATGAAGTATGAATGTAAATACATATCATATGTGCCGCGTGTAATATACGTTGGCTGAATAGCATCTACAGGAACACCAATTTTTAGTGGTTGATGTCCAACTTTTACAGGTTCAAAGTGCAACTGTAATAGTGGGTGGCTCATGTATTGTGAAGTATCAACATGAATGCGAGTTAAAATCCCTGTGTTACGGAAATCAATCGTTTTAGTTTTTGCTGTATCCACATCCGACATTGTTAAGAAGGCGTGGTATTTACCCATATCAATAAATGAGAAATCATAATTGCCGCTATCTACATAAACCGTAGGGTTTTCTAAGAAGTTAATCGGTAAAAGTGATGACATTGCATGACCATCAATAACAGCTGTTGGCACATGGAATGGTGGCATTAATTCATATAATTTTTCAAAGCGTTTTTCTTTAGGGTAGTTAAATAATGTGTTTTTCATTGAAATTTTATTTAATTGCTCAGCATTAAGCGTTACAGTTTCCTGTGCATTTACTTTACGGGCATACATAGCATTATCTGCAACAGCTGAGATGTATAAAGCATCGTACTCATCGTACGTTGCTGTTGAGAAGGCGATGTCGCCTGTTTTCGTGTTAGTCTCGATAAACATTGATAGTTGTTCAAGCTCATCGTCTTTAACACCATATAATGTAGCTACAGTGATTTCAGCGTTTTCATTTTTTTCATTTTTGACATTAAGCACAACGTCTTTAGTACGAATCGGTGTTGTGCGCGTTGCTTTATCAAGCACATTGCCAGCTTTATCTTTTAAGATAGCTGTTACCGCAATTTCTTGTTGTTTAGGTGTCTCTAGTGCAAACTCTAGCATGCCATTCTTAGTAATTTCTTGTGAGCCTAAGCTTTTGCCACCAGCGATTACTTCGATTGTACCTTCACTATAGCCGTAAGAGCCAACTTGAATAGCGTCAGCGCCTTCATTTAAGTATGTTGTGTTTAATAAAAATACTTGCTTATCTGTTGTGAAGTTTTGTAGCTGTACGTGACCGAAACCAGCATTAGCATCAAAATCATTATTAGCAGGTCGCTTAGCTTGTGATTTTAATAATAACTCTACTTCCTCATAGCTTAGCTCAGGATAAGACGAACGAATTAAGCCTACAATCCCTGCTACAAATGGAGATGCCATTGAAGTACCGTCCATTGTTGTATAACCATCACGCTTGCCGTCCATTCGGTCTAGATTACGTGGCATTGTGCTATAAATGTTTTGACCTGGTGCTACTAAGTCCATCTCCACACCAAAGTTAGAGAAGTCAGTTAGTGCTTTCTTTTTTGCGCTTGCGCCAATAGTTAGCACATCACGCTCACTTGCTGGGTATTTATTATAAATTTCTTCGGATTCGTTACCTGCTGCAACCACAACGCTTACATTACGTTCTAATGCATATAGCACTGCATCACGCTGTGTTTGTGAAAGACCTTGTCCACCAAGGCTCATATTAATAACAGTTGCACCGTTATCCACCGCATAGTAAATGCCAGAGGCGATATGTGAGTCTGTACCTGCGCCTTGTTCGTCTAGTACACGAACAGGTAGGATTTTAATGCCTTGGTAGTTAGCACCGCGTAATGTAATACCAGCAACATGTGTACCATGTCCTTGTTCATCCATTGCGTCAGCATCATCTTGTACAAAGTCATAGCCTTCTAATACATAATCTTTTAATGCAGGGTGAGCATAATCAACACCTGTATCAACGACAGCAACAACAGTTTCTTTTTGTGGACGTAATGATGATGTAAATTCAGGCAAACCTAAATCAACGGCATCCCACATTTTTAGGTGCTCCTGTAAATTGGAAGCTTGACGTTTGTAGTCAGCCTCTATGTACGCAACACTGCCACGTTTAATGGCTTGTTGAATCGCAGTATCTGCTAGCTTTTGCTTAGGCAGTGAAATAAATTGCTGCTCCTCATTTAAGTAAACATTGTCTTCCTTGCTTAGTTGTTTAAAAATCGCGTCATCTGCGGTGTATTTGATGATGACGTTTTCGCTTTCTGCTGCATGACCTGTTGCGGGTAATGCAAATGCAGCACAGGCAAATGCGGCTGTTGCTACTAATTTTTTAATCATATCCGACCACTCCTTTACTCTATTGTATACGCATTAGACCTCTTTATGTTTCAAAAAAAAAGAAACGCGTCAAACGACTTATTGTAAAAGACGTTCGCGCGCTTCAATTTGCTCAAGTGAATCATCGTACCACACACCGTAAAAGCGTGATTTAACATCCTCTTCAAAGTAATCACCGTCATAATAAGCAAGAGGTAGTAGTCCGCCTTCTTTAATAAGCGCTGTAATATTTTGATGAAATTTTTGATTATCAGTTGCTACATACGACATAAATTTAGCGACAGGCTTTTTAAAGCTATCTTTAAACATTAACATAGCTGTTGAACCATTTTGTCTGAAGTTTAAATCAATCGCTTGAATGTCGCCTGTTTCAGTGACAATTAAATCAAACCCTGCCACGCCAACAAATCCTTCATCTACGCCGCACTCCATAATATGTTTGCCTACTTCAATGACACGTTTAGGTACATCACGTACCATAACATTACCTTGGTAATGCCCTTCGTCATCCGTTAGTTGCTCTGAAGCACCTAAATATTGAATGCCGAGTGTTTCGTTATATACATATTGGCAACTAAAGTTAGCTTTTACTGCAAGGAGTTGTTCCACTACAACGGTATCAGTGGTCGCTTTACGCAGTTGTCTCAATGCTTCTGTGACTTGTTCGTTTGTACGGCAAATCATGACACCATAGCCGCCAGAAGTCGGGTCGTCACCGCCAGGCTTTAAGACAATAGGTAATGTCATCGAAGCAATAGTTGCTGTAGCATCTGCTAACTTCACGGTGAAACGCTTTGGTACATATTTTGCATCAATAAGCTGATCAATATAGGATTTACAGTTGAGCTCATTAAATTTTTCGGCATCCATCCAGTAACGATCACGAGGAATTTGATTAGGCTCATGCAAATACTGACATACTACAGGGGTGTCACTTCCTTGTAAGTGTGCATGATATTGTTCTTCAGTTTCATATGTTAGGACATTGTCGCTTGGTGTTAAACCTGCTAGCTTAAATAAAGCTTTAGCTTGCTCGGTTTGAGTTGCGCTATGTACCACCACAGGTACATCTGCAAAAAGGACTTCACGAGATGTTAGTGCATCGAGCTGATGTGCATCATTAACCACCCATGGATTATCACTAAAAGGTGTACGTGGTGTATATAAAACGTTGTCGCCATAAATATCGCGTAGGGTAAATTTTGGTTGCATAGTAAAGCTCCTCTCATACGTAGTCTTTAACGAATACCCTTAAACTATGAGGGAGCTAACCTAATTATTAAAAAATACTACGATATAACTAGCTCTTAAATGAAAAATTTGTCCATAGGCGTAAAACATATTCTAATGGACCACGTTTAGCAAATTGTAAATACCAGCGACTGATAATAGCTTGTAGTGTGTAAATCACAAGCCCGAGTAGTACGCCTTGCCATACGGCTAATTTATTAAATAAGCCCAAACCATAGCCATAAAAAATTGTAGTACAAATGACACTTTGCATAATGTAATTTGTTAATGAAAGTTTGCCAACACTCTCGATATATGGTGCGATTTTTTGTATGGCTGAACTGTGATAAATCATGGCAAAGAGTGCAATGTAACCAACAGCTAATAAGTTGGCCCCAAACAAGCTAAGTGTCATGCTAAAGCTATTTGCTTCTCCAAGGTAAATACTGCTGGCTTTTAAAGCTAAGCCAACTGGCACTAAAAAGCTAAGCGTGCTATACCATTTTTGTTCTTGTTCCATCTTAGTAAAAGCATTAATTTTTGCTAACGCCATACCAATTAAAAATAATGGAGCATACATAATAGGGGCAATCACCATTGCAATTAACATAAATATACCTGCGTTTTCGTCGTCTCCAAACATAGGGATATCTACATTGTTGCGGAAGTCATAAATGGCTGCGTATGAGCCGTTTTGTAATACCTCATTTTCTTGTTTCATATAATCTACCATTGCAGGAACTTCAGTCATATCTGCTTCTCCAACAGGTGTCATACTTGATCCAATACCTAAAATTAACATTAAAGCAGTAAAAATACCTGCCCAAATAAATAAAGTTTTGGCCTTACGGTTAATAAATGGGATAAGTAATAGTGTCATAATCCCGTACGAAAATAAAATGTCGCCATCCCAAATGAAACGGCTGTGCAGTAAACCTAGCACAATTAAGCCAATGGCACGACGCAAAATCGTCCAACGACTTTTCGTTTTACGACGGCGTACAGAGTCAATCATTTTAATAAGAGAAAAACCAAAAAGTACGGTGAATATTGGAAGGAAGCTGTGCTCAATGACAACCTGTACAACATGTAACATGCCTGTATCAAAGCCATTTAAAGTAAGGGTATCCTTGTTAAACATCCCAAATTGAAAAATTAACATATTGGCAAGCAAAATGCCGAGAAGGCTTAGCCCTCGTAACCCGTCAATAAAAGTAACGCGAGAATTATTCATAATTATAAGCTCCTTGTGATAAGTTAATAGTAACTATAAAGGCTGGGGCTTATGTTGATGTAATCTCTACCTTAAACTAATCTTAAAATGAGGGATGCTTGTGCTAGAGACAAAAATTTTAGTAGTAGAAGATGAAGCGGCAATCGCAGATATGATTGAAATTATTTTACGCAAGGAAGGCTTTACTAATATTACAATTTGCCATAGCGTAGCGTGTGCGCTAAAAAAGGGAGATTTTGATTTTTATTTATTGGATGTTATGTTGCCAGATGGTACGGGGTTAGATATTGCTAAAACAATCCGTGAAAAAAGCGACGCACCGATTTTCTTTTTAACAGCTAAGGTGAGTGATGCGGATAAGTTAAAAGGCTTTATGAGTGGTGCGGATGATTATATTACTAAGCCTTTTAATCCACTAGAGCTTGTAGCGCGTGTAAAGGTGCATTTATCACGCTATCAAAAACAAGTGCCGACAAAAAAATCGCTACGAATTTAAAACATTTACTTTTGATGCAGATGCTGCTGAGTTAACCGTTAACGGTCAAACAGAGTTACTAAGTGGACGCTTGTTTTATTTATTGCAATACTTATGTGAAAATGCAGGGCAGGTGCTGTCAAAGGAGCAAATGTATAACCAAGTGTGGGGCGACCCGATTTATC
>NZ_JPUW01000044.1:0-16680 GCF_000743635.1 Lysinibacillus sp. BF-4
TCCCAGCCTCTTTTTTTATAAGTAGTTTGCAAGTGCGATTTTTGTATCGTTTGTAATGAGCCCTAATGTATCAAAGTGAGCTACATAAACGTCAAGCATCACGTTGTTTTCATTGTCTACATCTTTAGCGAGTGCGATAAGGGCGCGGTTAATTAATGCCTCATGGCCTGCTGGGTTTTCGTAGAGCGTGTTCCAAGCGCGTACAATCAGAGCTAGGTCTGTGCTAGCGAGTGCAGTCTCTAACTCCTCTGCAGGAAGCGGCTCACTAAATATAGCGTAAGGGTCAACATAGGTTGTCGTGAAAATTTGAGATAACCAATCAATTTCACTTTGAGCGATGACATGATCCTCATTATGAATACGCGCTATAATCGCGTTGTTTTCTTTAAAAATTATGCCGCCTGAGAATTGTGCAAGCTCAGCGCCTTGAATGACAAAACTTGTGATGGGTAAGGCATAACGATTGGCAATGACTGTATAGTCGAGATTACTATCGAGCGCCTCGATAAACTGCTTAGCGGTGACGTCTGGCAGTACCTCATTGGCAATAAGTTCGTGGTAGGGCATCGGGCGATAGTAAAAGTCTGCGGCAATTTGTTTTGCATGAAGCGTACATTGCCCATTTTCGGTAATCATACGTAATGCTACGCCTTCTGCTGTCAACTGGACTTCTTCGTATAAAATAGTGTCACCTGCGTGTAGCTCACCTTGTTGTGAGATGGCCCCGTCTACATGCAAAATCACAAAGGCTTTAGCTGTAAAGCCACCTTCTGTATTAATAAAAATATGGTCATCGACAATTTGAGTAATGATAGCATCATGTAGCCCACCTTCAATCACCTCGGCAAAGTTAGGCTCAAGTTGTTCTTGGATGTTGGTAAAGTCAATCATAGATAGGCCTAGCTTTTCTTCAAAGCGCGCCGTTTCTTCTGCTTGCCATTGAATAAAATCGTCCCGTACATCTTTAGGTAATGTAGGGCGGTTAAGCGTGCCATCCTCTACGTAAGGTATAAAACGCTGTGGTAACACCTTAAGTAATGGAAGCTTAGCTGCCTCTAGCTCCTCTGTATGTATGCGATCAGGATTAACACCGTCATTGCGGTAATACGTATAGAGCGTTTCCCAATCTTCAGGTAGGGTTAAGGCGTTTGCGTATTGCTGGCGTAAATAATCTTCATAAGTTAAATGCCACATTTTGTGCCACATCCTTTCTTGTGCTTTAGTATAGCAAACATTGACCATGGAAAAAAATGAACATACTATTAAAGAAGAAGGGAAGTGGGCAAAATGTATCTCGGCATGATTTTTTTTAAGATTGTTGCCCCGATTTTAGTTTTACTTGTGGTGGGTGGCTTATTACAAAAGAAATTTACGTTTAATTTAAAGGCATTATCCCAATTAATTACGTATTGTTTTATGCCAGCGGCTGTTTTTGTTAATTTATATCATACTGAAATTAATATGAGTGTTTTAGGGCAAGTATTTTTATTTATTGTGTTATTTATTGGTGGGCAAATGATTACGGCACGTCTTGTAGCGGGTGCGCTTAAACTGCCTAAACAAGAAGCGGCAGTGTTTAAAAATAGTGTCGTGCTCATTAATTCAGGTAACTACGGTATACCTGTAGCGCAAATGATTTTTGCGAGTCAGCCGATAGGTGTAGCTATTCAAGTTATTTTAGTTATTTTTCAAAATATGACGACCTACACGTACGGCTTATATAATTTAATCTCATCTACTAAATCAGGTAGTGCCATTGTACGCGATTTCTTTAAGATGCCTATTGTGCATGCGTTAGTTATTGGTATTGTGATGAATGTATTTCAGATTGAGTTACCTGTTTTTTTAAGCTTGCCTGTGAATTATATTGCCGATGGTTTTGTGGCGGTAGCACTCATTACATTAGGTGCACAGCTTTCGCAACTTGAAATGCGCTCTATCTTTAATAAAACCGTTTTTGTTAGTTGTTTTACCCGTTTAGTTATTGGGCCATTAACAGCATTGCTTGTGATTTTTGGTTTGGGGCTCACGGGTGTTGTAGCTAAATCGTTATTTATCGCAAGCTCATTTCCAACATCGCGCAATAGCTCAAGCCTTGCGCTTGAGTATGATATTGATGCAGATACAGCAGCACAAACCGTATTATTTTCGACAATTGTAAGTTGTATTACAGTTACAATTGTTATTTACGTTGCAGAAGTATTATTTGGGTGAGGTAGCTTTCGGGCGTATTATCTTGTATACTAAGAAGCACAACTGAATAAGTAATAACTAGGGGGGTCCGATGAGTCGGGCTGAGAGAGAAACGCGATGAAGTTTCGTTACCCTTTGGACCTGATCTGGCTCATACCAGCGTAGGGAAGTTAGTAAGCGCGCTCTTTTTTTGCGTGCCTCTAAATCATACGACTATGACCAGATTCTTTCTTAGAATCTGGTTTTTTTATGTCCCACGTGTTATGCGAGGTCGGTTCCTTTTACCAACAAACAAAAGGAGCGATTTTAGTAATGACAACAACAATTAGCGAAAAAAACATGGCCATCATGTCAAGTTTTGATGGTAGTACAAAGGTTTATGTAGAGGGAAGCCGTCCAGATATTCAAGTGCCAATGCGCGAGATTGGTTTAAGTCCAACTACAGGTCATTTTGGTGAAGAAGACAACGCCCCTGTGCGCGTATATGACACGAGCGGCCCGTATACGGATGAAAATTATACGGTAGATATTACAAAAGGCTTGCCTGCACTACGCCGTAATTGGATTGTAGAACGCGGTGATGTTGAGGAGTACGAGGGACGTGACATCAAGCCAGAGGATAATGGCTACCGTCGTGCAGATGATCCACGTGCCAATGAAAATGTATTTCCTGCTTTAAAGCGCAAGCCACTTCGTGCAAAGAAGGGCGCTAATGTAACGCAAATGCATTACGCTAAGCAAGGCATCATTACACCAGAAATGGAGTTCATTGCGATTCGTGAAAACGTTGAACCATCATTTGTGCGTGATGAGGTAGCGCGCGGACGTGCGATTATCCCTTCAAACATTAACCACCCTGAGGCAGAGCCAATGATTATTGGTCGTAACTTTCATGTGAAGATTAACGCTAATATTGGTAACTCTGCGGTTACATCTTCTATTGCTGAAGAAGTAGAAAAAATGACGTGGGCAACACGTTGGGGCGCAGATAATATTATGGATTTATCAACGGGTAAAAACATTCATACTACACGCGAGTGGATTATTCGTAACTCGGCAGTTCCTGTAGGGACAGTACCAATTTATCAAGCATTAGAGAAGGTAAACGGTGTAGCTGAAGATTTAACATGGGAAGTATTCCGTGACACACTAATTGAGCAAGCGGAACAAGGTGTAGATTACTTTACCATCCATGCGGGTGTGCGTTTACACTATGTACCAATGACAGCAAAGCGCGTAACAGGCATTGTCTCTCGTGGTGGCTCAATCATGGCACAGTGGTGCTTATTCCATCACAAAGAGAGCTTCCTTTACACACATTTTGAAGATATTTGTGAAATTATGAAGGCTTATGACGTTGCCTTTTCATTAGGTGACGGCTTACGTCCAGGCTCTATTGCGGACGCTAATGATGAGGCGCAGTTTGCAGAGCTAGAAACATTAGGTGAACTAACAGAAATTGCTTGGAAGCATGACGTGCAGGTAATGGTTGAAGGACCAGGTCACGTGCCAATGCATAAAATTAAAGAAAATATGGATAAGCAATTAGAGATGTGCCATGAAGCACCGTTTTATACACTTGGCCCATTAACAACAGATATTGCGCCAGGTTATGACCACATTACGTCAGCTATTGGTGCGGCAATGATCGGTTGGTTTGGTACAGCGATGCTTTGCTATGTAACGCCTAAGGAACATTTAGGCTTACCAAACCGTGATGATGTACGTACGGGTGTAATTACGTATAAAATTGCGGCACATGCAGCAGATCTTGCTAAAGGACATCCAGGTGCACAACAGCGTGACGATGCATTATCAAAAGCACGTTTTGAATTCCGCTGGCGCGATCAATTTAATTTATCATTGGATCCTGAGCGCGCAGCTGAGTATCATGACGAAACGTTACCAGCTGAAGGCGCTAAAACAGCGCACTTCTGTTCAATGTGTGGACCAAAATTCTGCAGTATGCGTATTTCGCAGGACATTCGTAATTATGCGAAAGACAATAAGCTAGATACTACTGAAGCTATTGAACAAGGTATGCAGGAGAAGGCTGAGGAATTTAAAAAATCAGGCGGCGGCGTTTACCAATAAAGTAAAAAAGTAATTTCGTCTGCGGACGAAATTACTTTTTTTGTTGACAATGATTATTGAACATGATAAGTTTTATACAGGCAATAAAGTTTCCTTTAGGAAAGTTTATTGTAAGTTGACAGTTAAACCTTACAAAGCATTGCCGCTACTATTCGTTTGTGGTGGACCTATCGTAGCAAACGCAATGTAATTTTCCTTAGCACTGTTCCTCCTACAAAACGAGTGCTAAAGCAGTTGTTGTGTCATCCCTAAAACTGCATGTTCATGTGAAGCTGTACGAAAAGTGCTAACGCGCTATTTCGTACAGTTTTTTTGTGGCAAAAATAATTATTTTAGCACAGCACTGTTAAGCCAATTTAGGTTTATATGAAGCAATTGTTACTACTTTGTAAACGCAATGTAAATTTTGTGAGATAACAATTAAAAGTGATTTACTTTCTACAGTTTTTTAGGAATAATGTAGGTTGAGAGTTATGCGGAAAGGGTGTAATATTTTGGAGCTGAATTGGCAAGAAATGATATTCCAATTCGTTGGAGGATTGGGTCTATTTCTATTTGCGATTAAGTATATGGGCGATGGTCTGCAAAAAGCAGCAGGCGACCGCTTGCGTGACATTTTAGACCGTTTTACAACTAACCCATTAATGGGTGTGCTTGTAGGTATTTTTGTAACAGTATTAATTCAGTCGAGTTCTGGTACGACCGTTATTACAGTAGGGCTCGTTAGTGCTGGTTTTATGACATTACGACAAGCAATTGGTGTTATTATGGGGGCCAACATTGGTACTACAGTAACAGCGTTTATTATTGGTATTGATGTAGGTGAGTATGCGTATCCTATTATATTCATAGGTGCTGTCATGCTATTCTTCTTTAAAAAGAATCGCATCCAAAATATTGGACAAATTTTATTCGGCTTTGGTGGTTTATTCATCGGTTTAGAAATGATGAGTACAGGTATGAAGCCACTGCGCGAGTTCCCAGCGTTTATTGATATGACGCTAAGCATGAGTGACTCGCCAGTACTTGGTGTACTTGTCGGTACAATTTTCACATTAATCGTACAATCATCTTCAGCAACAGTAGGTATTTTACAAGGGCTATATGCTGAAGGTTTAATTGATTTAAAGGGTGCACTACCTGTACTATTTGGTGATAATATTGGTACAACAATTACAGCAGTGCTTGCAGCATTAGGTGCCTCAGTAGCGGCGCGTCGTGCAGCAGCCACTCACGTGTTATTTAACGTGGTAGGTTCGATTGTCTTCTTATTAATTTTAGGTTTATTTACAAGCTATGTAGAATGGCTGTCTGCTGTTTTAGGCTTAGAGCCAAAAATGCAAATTGCATTTGCGCATGGTTCGTTTAACGTAGCTAACACATTGCTACAATTGCCATTCATTGGTGCATGGGCATATATTGTTACGAAGTTAATCCCAGGTGAGGATACGGTAATTGAGTATAAGCCAAAGCACTTAGACGAAGCATTAATCGCGCAGTCACCTTCAATTGCTTTAGGTCAAGCGAAGCAAGAAGTTGTACGTATGGGTGAGTTTAGTGTTCAAGGTTTACAAGAAACACTAAAATACTTACAAACAGGCGAGGAAAAACACGCCAACCTTACAACACAACTAGAAGAAGCAATTAATATTTTAGACGAAAAAACAACTGATTATTTAGTGACACTATCTAAGCAGTCATTATCAAATACAGACTCACAGGTGCACCATGCATTACTTGATAGCATCCGTGATATTGAGCGTATTGGTGATCACTTCGAAAATCTAGTAGAGCTAATTAACTTCAAAGGCAATAACCGTGTGCGCTTAAGTGAAGAAGCAATGGACGAATTAGTTGAGATGTTTGAGCTAACAGTTGATACAGTTAGCCTATCAATTAAAGCATTAGATCAACGTAGCGAAGAGTTTGCACATGAAGTAATCGAAAAAGAAGATAAAATTGATGAGATGGAACGTAAGCTTCGTAAGCGCCACATTCACCGTTTAAATCAAGGTGTATGTTCAGGCTCTGCAGGTATTGTGTTTGTTGACATCATTAGTAATTTAGAGCGTATTGGTGACCACGCAGTAAATATTGCTGAAGCCATCCTAGACGATACGTATTAATTAACAAGCATCATTGCCCTCGAGGCAATGATGCTTTTTTGCTTTTTGCTGTAATAATAGGTAGTATAAATGATAATGATATTCAATTAGGAGGACGTAATGAACTACCAACACTATATGTATGTAGTAAATGATGTAGAAGACAGTACAAAAAATCGTGTCATTCATGAGGATGAGGCAATTATTTTATATGTAAAGGAAGGGCAAGTAGAGGTTGTAGCAGACCGCCGCTTCTTTAGGTTAGAGAATGATAATTTATTAGTCATTCAAGCGCGTAATAAAATTACACTTACTGTGAAATCGGGAAGCTATACGATTGTGCGCTTTCGTAATTATAGCCTTGTAAAAAAAGTGCCACAGCTGCGATATGAAGTAAATCCTTATCGCTTTGTGCATGAGTTTATTTGTTATGAAGGTGTGACAGTACCTGTTACTGACGCACTCACTCAATTAAAAGAAACAAAGGACGTATATGATTTTCAACAATTACTGGCGGCGATTTATAAGGCGTTTGAGCAGTATGAGCATAATGCAGAGCAACATACGTTTGATGATGTGGTGCATTATATTAAAACCTACTCACATTACCCTCTAACCCGTGAAGATATGGCAAAGCGTTTTGGTTATAATGCGAATTATTTCTCAGAGTATTTTAAAAAAGAAGTAGGGTGGGGGTTTAACGAGTTTTTAACCCATGTGCGTTTAGAGAAGGCAAAGTTATTATTGCGTAGTTCCTCTTTAACCATTCAAGAAGTAGCAAAAGAGGTTGGCTATCAAGATGGTCTCTACCTCAGCCGAAAATTTAGTCGTCAATTTGGTATCGCACCTAGCAAATTTAGAGTAGTACAGCCAACAGAACGTGTAGCGTCCTTACAATTTACAGGGGCATTACTAGCAGTGGGTATTGAACCAGTTGCTGTATTATCTGCTTATTATAATGTACCAGATGTACTAACACCATATGTTAAAGACGCTACATTTTTATCACCAAACTGGTTACGTGAAGAGATTGACTGGCATGGTGATAAGCCCTCGCTAATTTTAGCGTCTATTCATGAAGTGCCACATAAAGAATATATTGCAAGGCTACATGGTGTTGCACCTTCTATCGCATTAGATTGGGATACGCATGATCGATTGGAAGAAGTACGCTTAATCGGACAATTATTTCAACGTGAGCAACAAGCAGAAGACTGGATTGCTAGCTACCAACAAAAGATTGAGCAAGCAAAACTTATGCTACAAGAGGGTATGGATAAAAATCATACAGTAGGTGTTTACGAATTACGCAACCATAATCGCATTGGTATTTGGCGCTCAAACGCAAGGGGCGGTTATAATTTATTTGAAATGCTAAAGTTACGTGCGCCTAAGCGTATTGAAAAAGAAGTACTCACACCTAACCGTGGCATTATGATTGAGGAGCAATATATTTCCAAATATGCGGCAGATGAGATGTTTGTCATAGTGCACTCCGCTGAACAGGAGATTAGGCTATACAATGAAATTTGGCAAGGGTTGCCTGCAATGAAGCGTAAGAAAGTACATATTTTGCCCCTGCAGGATTTTTGGTCAAGTGAGGGAGTTGCTTTAGAAGAACAGTTGAAAATACAATTGGCTTATTTAACAGGTCAACGCCAATCTGATATTTATCTATAGTGAAGTTATGTCATTTGTCTATAGTAATTGAATAAGTAGCTTGCTATGATTTTAATTGATAATAATTATCAATATCAGTGAGCTTTTAGCAGTGCTGATGTAGCACTGCTTTTTGTTTGCCATTTTATAGAGGTGAAGGATGGATGATGAAGGAAGAAGCGGTCACTGCAGTACCGCAACTGAAAATTAAAACAAAGCCACTACCAGCGACACTTATTTTACTGTTAGGTCCAGTCGCAATAGTACTTAGTATTATTGTTGCGGTGTCATACGGAGCGGCTACGATTTCATTTGCGGATGTATGGCAAGCTATAACAAACTTTGATGCTAGTGTGCATGACCAACAAGTAATACGAGAGTTACGTTTACCACGGGTACTTGGTGCGTTGTTAGTAGGCGCGAGCTTTGCGGTAGCGGGCGCGATTATGCAAGGCATGACGCGAAATCCTTTAGCTGACTCAGGCCTGTTAGGTTTAAACGCAGGTGCTGTTTTAGCAATGGCGATTTGTTTTGCGCTATTTCCACAAACACCATATAGCTTATTACTTTTATTTTCATTTTTAGGTGCTACAGGTGGTGCGTTCTTAGTATTTGGTGTTGGTTCAATGGCCAAAGGTGGTTTAACACCACTACGTTTAGTACTAGCAGGTGCTGCGGTTAGCGCATTATTTGGTGCATTAAGCGAAGGAATTGCACTACACTTTCGGATTGGGCAAGACTTGGCTTTTTGGTATGCAGGTGGTGTGTCAGGAACGCGTTGGAGTCAGCTCTTTATTATGATGCCTGTTGTTATCTTTGCGGTGCTTGGTGCTATTGCCTTATCAAAATCCATCACATTATTGAGTTTAGGTGATGATATTGCCACAGGGCTTGGTCAAAAAACAGCACGTATCAAATTATTTGGCATGTTATTAGTGTTAGTGCTTGCAGGCTCGGCAGTATCCGTTGTAGGCCCCGTAGGTTTTGTAGGGTTAATCATACCGCATCTTACACGCTATATTGTAGGCGTAGATTATCGTTATATCATTCCTTGCTCGGCTATTTTGGGTGCTTTACTTGTGCTTTGGGCAGACTTTATTGCACGTATGATTAATCCGCCTTATGAGACGCCGATTGGTGCGCTTATTGCGTTAATTGGTGTGCCGTTCTTCTTATATTTAGCACGTAAAGAAGGGAGAGCGCTGTAATGGATAAACGAAGAAATATCATTGTGCTTGTAGTGTTTGCAGGATTAATTTTCATTACATTTTTAATTAGTGTTAATACGGGACATATTCGTTTAACGCCTAGTGAAGTAATTGCAACACTTTTTGGGCAGGGGACACATAAACAACAGCTCATTCTATTTGATTTTAGGTTACCACGTATTGTCATTGCGATTTTAGTTGGTGCTGCGCTTGCAGTGTCAGGTACGGTATTGCAAGGACTATCACGTAATGCACTAGCTGACCCAGGGATTTTAGGGATTAACGCAGGTGCGGGATTAATGGTATTAATTTATGTTGCCTTTTTCCCTGAAACGACGGGTGGCTTTATTTTATTCTTACCATTACTTGCATGGTTTGGTGCTGCAGTGACAGCCGCATTTATTTATGCGTTGTCTTATAAAAGAGGCGAGGGCATCTCGCCTACGCGCTTATTGTTAACAGGTATTGCAGTGGCTGCAGGCATTAGTGCTTTTACGATTGTAGTGACATTGATGCTGTCACCTGATGATTATCAATTTGTGGCGCGCTGGACAGCAGGTAGTATTTGGGGCTCTAATTGGTCCTTTGTGTTGGCGTTACTACCATTTTTAGTAGTGCTCTTACCATTTGTTATGTATAAATCAGCTGTTTTAAATTTATTAAATATGGGTGATCAAATTGCTACAAGCTTGGGAGTAGCGGTTGAGCGTGAGCGTCGTTGGTTATTATTTGCGGCTGTTGGGCTTGCAGGCTCTGCGGTTTCTGTGAGTGGTGGGATTGGCTTTGTGGGATTAATTGCGCCGCATTTAGTGCGTAGCTTAATTGGGCCAAAGCATCAATTTTTATTACCGACGGTTGCTGTCGTAGGTGGATTTTTAGTATTGCTTGCGGATACGATAGGGCGTTCGATCATTCAGCCTTCCGAAATCCCAGCAGGTATTGTGGTTGCTGTAATTGGCGCACCTTACTTTTTATATTTATTAGCTCGTTCAAAAGCATAGGAGGTTAGTTATGGTCAGGCAATTTTTTGCTTATTATAAGCCATATAAATGGCTGTTTATTGTAGATTTTTCGTGCGCAATTATTGCTGCACTGTTAGAGCTTGCCTTTCCACTCGCATTAAATAAGGTAATTGATGATTACCTCCCATCAGGTGATTGGCAAATTATTTTATATGCATGCTTAGGTTTACTTGGCATTTATATGTTGAGTGCGGTCTTTCATTTCGTAGTGACCTATCACGGGCATAAGCTCGGTATTAATATCGAGTCAGATATGCGTAAGGAATCCTTTGACCATGTCCAAAAATTATCGTTTCGATTTTTTGATAATAATAAAACAGGTCATCTTGTATCGCGTATGACCAATGATTTAATGGATATCGGCGAAATCGCACATCATGGGCCAGAAGATTTGTTTATTGCGCTAATGACGCTAACTGGCGCATTTGCGTTAATGTTGTCGATTAACTGGCAACTAGCCATTTTAACCTTTATCATTGTGCCATTTTTAATTTGTTTATCCATTTATTTCAGCCGAAAAATGTCAGTAGCCTTTGGACAAATGTTTAGTGATATCGCTGACTTTAATGCTCGCGTAGAAAATAATGTGAGCGGCATTCGTGTAGTACAAGCATTTGCTAATGAAGATTTTGAAATTGCACGTTATGCAGAAAACAATGAGCGTTTTCGTCGTACAAAGCTTGTTACTTATCGTGTAATGGCATGGAATGCTTCCATCAGCCACGTGTTAATGAAGGGTGTTACTATTTTTGTTTTAGCTTGTGGGACATGGTTTGTGATTAATCAATCTATGACCTTTGGTGAGTTTATGGCATTTGTGTTATTATCAAATATTTTTTTAAGCCCTATTCAACAAATTAACTCTGTAATTGAAACATACCCAAAAGGTGTAGCTGGTTTTAAGCGTTACCAAGAGCTATTAGATACACCCGCAGATGTAGAAGATCATGAAGGTGCAAAGGCAATTACAACGGTTAAGGGCGATATTGCTTATAATAATGTACATTTTGCTTATGAAGAAGATGCGGAGCTACTTACTGCCATTAATTTTAGTGTTAATCAAGGCGAAACGATAGCGCTTGTTGGCCCATCAGGTGGTGGTAAAACAACAATTTGTAATTTACTACCACGCTTTTATGATGTAACAGCTGGCAGTATTACGATAGATGGTATGGATATTCGTGATATGACGTTACACTCATTGCGTCAGCATATTGGTTTAGTACAACAAGATGTCTTTTTATTTGATGGCACGATTAGGGAAAATATCGCTTATGGCAAGCTTGATGCGAGTGAAGAGGAGATTTGGCAAGCTGCACGCCGTGCACAAATGGAAAACCTTATTTTAGAAATGCCAGAAGGTTTGGATACGATGATTGGTGAGCGTGGAGTTAAGCTATCAGGCGGGCAAAAGCAACGCCTATCCATTGCGCGTATGTTTTTAAAAAATCCACCAATTTTAATTTTAGATGAGGCAACGTCAGCACTCGATACAGAAACAGAAGCGGCCATTCAGTTAGCGTTAGCTGAGTTATCAGAGGGACGTACTACTTTAGTAATTGCTCACCGACTGGCGACAATTAAAAATGCTGACCGCATTCTTGTCATTTCGCAGGCAGGTGTAGAAGAGCAAGGTACTCACGAGCAGCTGCTAGCAAGTGGTGGTACGTATAGCCGATTACACCGTGCACAATATGATATGTAAGGAGTTTAACTATGCAACGTTTAACAACAGAGGACTTAACGATTTGTTACGGAGACACTACCATTGTTGAAGATTTAACTATCCAAATTCCGAATGGCAAAATTACTGCCTTAGTTGGCGCAAATGGCTCAGGCAAATCTACAATTTTAAAAACAATGGCGCGTTTAATGAAGCCATCACGTGGTGGCGTTATGTTAGATGGCGAGTTAATTCATCGCAAATCTACAAAGGATGTGGCGAAGGAGTTAGCTATCTTGCCACAAAACCCAACCGCGCCAGATGGTTTAACAGTGCAAGAGCTTGTAAGTTATGGTCGCTTTCCCCATCAAAAAGGCATGGGCTCTATGTCAAAGGAAGACCATGAAATTGTAGCGTGGGCGTTAGAAGTTACTGGCATGAGAGCTTTTTATAATCGAGCTGTTGACCAACTCTCAGGTGGACAGCGTCAGCGTGCATGGATTGCTATGTCACTCGCGCAACAAACAGATATTTTGTTTTTAGATGAGCCAACAACATTTTTAGATATGGCCCACCAGCTTGAAGTGTTGCAACTATTGCAGGCACTTAATCAACAACAACAGCGTACAATTATTATGGTTGTGCATGATTTAAGTCATGCGACACGCTTTGCTGATTATATGATTGCTATTAAAAAAGGCACAGTAATCAAAGCAGGTACACCACAAGAGGTCGTAACACACGATACATTGCGTAAAGTATTTAATATTGAGGCACATATTATTACAGACCCCCACACAGGCGGGCCAATGTGTATACCCTATAACCTAGTAAGGGAGAATGACCAATGAAACGATTTTTAGTATTGCTAGTATGTGTGATAATGCTTGCGGCTTGTTCAAGCAAGGAGGGCGCAGGTGAAGAGCTTGTAGCTTATAAGGATGATGTTGGCACAGTAATGATACCAAAGGAACCTAAGCGCGTTGTTATTTTAAATAATTCACTAGCGGGGTACCCGTTTGCCTTAGACGAAAAACCTGTAGGCTTAACGGACTTTGCTTTAGGTAATACACACTTTGCACCGTATATTGAAGGTATTGAGGATGTAGGAGATGGCTCGTTAGAAAAGGTACTCGCATTAAATCCTGATTTAATTATTGCGTTTCCTGATGTAAAAAATTTAGCGGAGCTTGAAAAAATCGCTCCTGTTGTATCATACGCCTATGGTAAGCGAGATTTTCGTGAGCAGTTACTCGAAGTAGGTAAGTTGTTTAATAAAGAACAACAAGCAAAAGACTGGTTAAAGGACTTTGATGCACGCATTGCGGCAGATAAGCCCGCTATTCAAGAGAAGATGACTGACCAAACAGTAGCGATTTTAAGTGTAGGCGAAAAAAGCATGTATGCCTATAGTGATCGCTGGGCGCGAGGTGGCGAAATTATTTATGGTGAGTTTGGCATTGCAGCTCCTGAGGCTGTTCAAAAACAAGCCATTGAAGGTGATGGCTGGGCAGAACTCTCTCTCGAAAAAATTACAGATTTTGCAGGGGACTATATTTTCTTAGAGGAAGGTCCTGAAATTGACGGTCTGAAGCAGTTAGCAATTTGGCAGTCACTAGATGCGGTTAAAAATAATCGCATCTATATGCTTAAATCATCAGATTCTTATTTTAATGACCCTATTTCACTAGAGGGACAACGACAATTTATCGTAACGCAATTATTGCAGCAGGAGGCATAACAATGAAGAAATGGTTAATGGTATTCATGGTATTTATGTTAGCGGCTTGTTCGGCAAAGGAAGAGCCTGCAACAGATGCAAAGACTGATACAAGAGAGATTGAAACTGTAATGGGTAAGGTAACTGTACCGAGTAACCCACAGCGTGTTATTGTAGATTGGGATTTAGGACATGTTATAGCCTTAGGTGTAGAGCCTGTAGGCGCTTCTAAAACAACGTTAGAGTTTGGACAGCTATTAAAGCAATTTGTTACAGATAAAACGGATGAAATTGGACGTGATGGTCAAGTGTCTTATGAAAAGGTACTTGAGCTAGAGCCAGACCTTATCATTACGTGGAACCGAGACCAAGTTGCAGAATACGAAAAAATTGCACCAACTGTGGTATTTGATACAACGCAGTATGATGGTGTGCACGAACAATTAACGGCTATGGGCGAAATTTTAAATCGTCAAAATGAGGCAAAGGACTGGCTAGCTGACTATGATCAACGTGTAGCTAAGGCTAAGGCACAAATCGAAGCTTCAGTACCCAAAGATGCAACTTTTACAATTATTGACTCAGGTACTGTAAAGGATGCAATTGTAGTAGGTAAATCAGGTGAGCGTGGTGGTTTAGCGGCATATGGTGTATTAGAGCTGAAGGCTGCAGACAAGATTCAACAAGATATTATTGATAAAAAAGAGAGTCGTGCAGAGGTTTCTTGGGAGAGCATTCAAGACTTTGCGGGTGATTATATTTTCCTTATTACACAACAGGGGGATAATCAAGATGAGTTACCAAGTGTATGGCAATCTCTTGATGCAGTGAAAAATGGACGTGTCATTGAGCTTAAAGTTAAAGAGTATTTTACAGGTGATCCTATATCGACATTATTACAAGCCGAAGACATGGCCGCAAAAGTTGCCGAATTAAAGTAAGAAAGATGGTAAAATGAAATAACAATTAACATAAAGGGGAATTGTTATGGATAAAAGCATTTTTCAGACGTATATTGAGCAAGCTGAATTAAAGGACTTGTTACAATTTGAAGCCTATCAAGATGAAGTTGTGCGTGCACAACCAAATAACGAAGCAACCGAAGTATTTGCGAGCTATGTATTACCACAGGAAATTGTAGCGTATTTAGATTTTGATCACGCTCTTTATTTACGAGATGTGGCAACAGATAAAGCGCAGGCGGATGCATACGAAGCGACATTACTTGAGCAGGCTACAAAAGCTTGGGTAAAACAAAAGGAACAATTAACTGAACAGCTTAACCGCTTGCGTTAAAAAGAAGTCATTCACTAGCTTACTGGTGAATGACTTTTTTTGATAACTGTGTAGTGATATATACCTGATATTTACGCAATCTTTACAAAATGGTAAGATTTAAAGGTAGGTATACATAATTTTAGGAGGAAAACCCTTGGTAAACGTTATAGGTGGTATTGGATTATTTTTGTTAGGTATGATGATGTTAACAAATGGTTTAAAAGAACTCGCGGGCGATGCGCTTAAAAAATGGCTTAATCGTTTTACGGGCGGCACACTAAGCTCAGTGGCATCAGGTACGGTAATGACGATATTGATGCAGTCATCCACAGCAACGACATTATTAACCATTGGCTTTGTGAGCGCTGGACTGCTCACTTTTGCACAATCCATTGGCGTTATTATTGGTGCTAATATTGGTAGTACAAGTACAGGCTGGATTATTTCGCTAATTGGTTTTAAGGTTAGCTTGTCAGCAATGTCACTACCACTCATTGGACTGGGTGTGTTTACACAATTTATTGCGCCGCGTGATTTTAAAACATACGGTGGGATTGTTACAGGCTTTGGTTTACTATTTTTTGGTATTGATGTATTACAAAAAGGTATGGAAACCGCACAGGACAGTATCTCATTTGACTCTGTTACGGCAGCCACAATTGGTGGTAAACTTTTACTTATTTTAATCGGTATTATTATGACTGTCATTATGCAGGCATCAAGTGCCTCGATGGCGGCGACATTAACAGCTCTATTTGCGGGCGCAATTGATTTTGAACAAGCTGTATATTTAGTTATTGGTCAAAATATTGGTACAACAGCAACCGCATTAGTTGTAGCGATTGGTGCTTCGGTAGCGGCAAAGCGTACTGCTATGACGCATGTATTATTTAACGTTATTACAGCGGTGATTGTGACACTAGCCGCACCTTTACTTATTAGCTTAACAAAAATAATTACAACTGCTGTAAGTGGTAGCTTTGACGAAACCATCGGACTTGCTATTTTCCACACACTCTTTAGTATTGTAGGGGCAATTTTATTTATCCCATTTGTAAAACCTTTTGCGCGTTTAATTGAACGCATTGTACCTGAGAAGGAAAATGCGCTCACGCGTTATTTAAATCCTAATATCGTGAGTGTGCCAGCTGTTGCAATTGATGTGTCTTTTAAAACACTAATCGAAATTACTAAAGAGCTAACAGATGCACTATTACAAATGTTAGCAGCAAAAAAAGTAACAGAAAAGTACGATAAGCGTTTAAATGCTGTAGATGAAGCAATTGATAAAACACGTCAATTTTTAGATAGTATTGAGTCCCATTCTAGCCGTGACCGTCAAAAGCATATTGAGCTACTGCATACGATTGATCATCTTAGCCGTCTTACTCGCGTATTACGCGAGAAGGAAATGCTAGAGTCCCCGTACGTACAACAAAAGCTAACTGAAAAATGGATTGATGTTTTTGTGGATATGAAGGTCAAGTTGCAGGATGAGGAAGAGCTTAAATTAATCGAAACAATTTTACAAAACGCCTCAACAGAAATGGCAGCTGAGCGTAAGCAACGTCGTGAAGAGTACTTTGAACGTACTGTCGCAAATGAAACTGAGATTGAAGTAGCCGTATCTAAAGTAGAGGCAGTCCTGTGGATTGACCGTTTAATTTACCATTACTGGCGTGCTACAGCACGCATGAATCATTACACAGCACTTAATAATACCAAGCGCTAATATAGG